>CACYFN010000001.1 GCA_902773675.1 uncultured Erysipelotrichaceae bacterium
ATCTACATAATAATGGGTATTATTATCTAAAGTAATTCTAACTTGATTACCTACATACATAAAACCATTACCTAATTCCATTAAAAATGATGATAAATGATTTATTAAATTCTTTTCTAAATCACTCTCTAGTAATGGCTTATTTTCTTTAATACCTAAAAATTCAAATACATACGGTTCTTTTAATATATCTTCAGGTTTACTTAAAGTTTGTCCACATTTAGATAATTCTAATACTTTTTGTTTATTCGATTTACCATTAGAAAGCAATAGTCTTTGAAATAAAGCTGAATCTATTTGTCTTTTTAATTCTCTTTTTGACCATCTAGACTTAATACATTCATTTTCATAAAACAATCTTTCAGCATCATCTTCAATATAAATTAAATAACAATAATGACTCCAACTCAATTTTCCAGCCAGTGGTTGGAATTTTTTATATTTTTCATAAAATAATCGCATATTATATAAACCAGATAAACTATATCCACTACCAAATTTATTAGTTAATTTTTTTGACAATTTCTTTAAAACATCTTTTCCATACTCAGCTCGTATATTACCATTTTGTTCATTTTCTACAATTATTTTACCAATCATAAAGTTAGTTTTCACTAAAGTATTATTAATTTGATAAATCATTTTAGTCTTATTACTAGTAATAATATTTGATATTTCCCTATACATATCAGATATTACCTTTTCATTGCTTTTTAATATTTCATTCATTAAAATACCTCCCTTTGAAATACAAAAAAAAGGGCATACTATCCCTAATAAATAGTATACCCGCATCATGCATATTTACTTCTTGTCCTAAATAAATACACGTTATCGACCTAAATTGTGCTATATTAACACGTGACAAGTTAATTAATACATATAAATTATAACAAATTATTCTATGATAATCAATAATTTTTTTCTTACCACTCCACAATATTTAAATTATCAAATCTACTACTCCAACTCTTAACTTTTTTATCATACAATTCTTTAGAATTATATTTATGTTTTATAGGTCTAATTGTTCTTGAATATATATCACTTAAACCAAATGGAGCATATACATATAATTCATTATTAATCTTAGTAATACCTATTGCATGCATATTAGCAATCCAATAATTAATCGCATCTTCACTATTTCTATATTGCTCTACATCCTTATTTTCATGTTCTTTTTTCCATAAATGCATTCTTGCTTCATTACTAACATCTATCTCATAATTTAAATTATTATTTTTACAAAATTCTATTATCTTATTACATATATCTATATCTTTATTAACATCTAAATTAGTTTTATCATAATAAATAACATCAATATCTTTAATATTATTATTTAAATCAACATTATCAAAATAATTCCATATCGTTTGAAATACAGATCCTGCTGCAATATAATAATTAGGTAAATTTAATGTATCAATAAAATCTAAAACCTTCATTAAATTAGTATTTCTTTTTAATATATTAATAAATAGTTCATTTTGTTTACTAATATTTTCATATTGCATCTTATTTCTTATATAATCAAGTACCAAAGGTATTCTTAATTTATCTTTTTCTCTTTTACTAGATTCTAAATACCCTAAATAATTATATATATCTTGAATATATACATTATCAACTAATTCTCTAATATCTTTTTTATCATCTACAATACATTCAACACTATCATTTACTATATAAAAACCATTACCCTTAGCTTTTAAATCAAACTTCTTACTTAATTTATCAAAACCATCTTTAGTAACAGCAATATCCAAGTCCCCTGCATCTTCCATTATCCCTCTAAATACTAAAGCACTAGATGATAACAAAGTAAAATCACACCTTTCTAAATTTAATTCTTCTATTAATTTAATCAATTCATATTTTTTAAGTCTCTTATTCATATTCATACTCCCAACCAGGTTGCCATTCACCTTTTTTTCTCCAATCATTTTCGATAGCAGATTTCCAACTAATATTTTTAAGTATAACTTCTAAAGCTAATTGTGGAGCTCTATGAGCAATAATACCAATTGTCTTACCATCATAATTATCTTTTAAATAATTTAAAAAATCTCTTATTCTTAATTCAACATCCTTTAGTGATTCCCCATTAGGAAAAGGTTTATCAATATGTTCTTCATACTTAACTAATCCCTTTTCTAAGCCATCATAATCTCCATAATTACATTCTCTTAATCTTTTATCTTGAATAGCTTCAAATTTTGGAAAAGCTAAAGAAGCAGATCTAATAGCTCTCTTTAAATCAGATGTAAATAAAACATCAAAATCATATGAAGCATTTACACCTAACCTTTTTGCTTCTTCAAAACCTCTTTCACTTAAATCTACATCATTCCATCCACTACATACTTTATTAATATTATCTAGTGTTGTTCCATGAACATAATATATTATTTTAATCAAGATATCACTTCTTCTCTAATCTTCTTATTTTTTCATTATTCTTCTTTCTTTGTAAATCTAAATCTTTATCTATAGTCTTAACTTCAATATGTTTTTGTTCTAACTTCTTTTTTAAATTATCTAATTTATCCATTGCATCTTTATATTCAGGAATTAAATATACATACTTTTCAAACTTATCATGAAATTCTACTTTTAATTTATCAACCTGTTCTATAGAATCTAATAACATTAAATTAGTATATTCAAGCCTATCCTTACAATTAATTATTTCTCTTTCTAAATCCTCATACTTAATAATAGTATCCGTTCTTTGCTCAACAGTTAAGCCTTGTCTAAGACCTCTTAAACCTTTATTTATTAAAGCAGTTCCCATTGCAATACCAAATATACGCCTATTAGATAAAGGAGCTGTAACAATACCTGCAGCTACTCGAAGTAAGGATGCAAACATCCTACCATATCCAGTAATTCTAACTTCTGGAATATTAATAATATCTATCTTATCAACTCTTGACTTTATATCATCAAGAATTTTTCTCTGTTCAATAAGTTCAAGTGCAACTCTATCTTCAACTCTTTCTTGTTTTTTAGTTTCTTCCTTATTTTTTTCAAAAGCAATAGTTCTACCAACTATTTCTTCTTTCTTCTCTTCAATATCTGTAACTACCTTAACACTTTGATCTTTAAGAATAACTATACCTTCTATTTTATCAATCTCATTTTTACATACATTAACCATAACTTCAATAGTATCTAGTTTAGCTTTATCTGTATAATCATCAACCGCATCCATAAATTCAATGCTATCTAATATAGCAAAATCACTAAAATCATATTTATCTTTAATAGTATCATATTTACTCTTCAAATCATCAATCTTTTTTCTTAAATTATCACTTTTTTGTTCCAATACCACAGCTTGTTCTAAAGTATAAGGTTTTTCTACTTCATCTTGAATAACTTTTACTTCTTCTTTAATTTCAGATATTACTTCTTTACTCTCATCAATAAATTTTTCTATTTCCTCAACAATTACTTTTTCATCCTTAGAAATCTCTTCTTCCCTTTTGATATCAATTCTTTCTTTATCTTCTTCTGGAGGATTTTTAACATCAATTCCTCTCTTAATATCTTCATATTCATAGTAATCGTATTTATCAAAATCAAATACTTCAGTATCAGGATCAACTTCAATCTCTCTACCATCTATTTCATAAGAAGGTTCATAATTAGCAATTACTTCACTTAATTTATGTAACTCCTGTACTTCTTTACCAGGTTCATCACTATTAACAACTGGTTCATTTATGTCAATTTTAGTATCTTTAACTTCAGGAACATAAATATCTAATTTTTTCTGATTAATTGGAAATACAGGTATAACAAAATTTAACTTACTTATTACCTTCTTATCCTCATCATCCAGTTTATGAACATTATCTATATCAAAATCTTTAATTGTTTTAATATAACTAATCTTTTTTTCAATATTATCTTTAGTATAAAATTCTCTTTGTAATCTAAATTTTTCATACCTTTTTCTAAATAAAATACTTATTATTCTATCCCTTAAAGATCCTTTAGCGCCTCTACTACTACCAGACCCTTCCTCTTCAGTTGTATCAACATCTAAATCATTATTAAACATCATTAATCACATCCATATATATTGTATCAAATAAAATATTAAAAAAAAAGATTAAACTACAATGATTTAATCTTATTTATTGGCCATATCCTAAATATAGTCTTACCTAATATTTTATCTTTCTTAATTAATCCCACTTCAGACATTCTACTATCAGATGATCCATCTCTATTATCACCCATTACAAAGTAAGAATTACTAGGTATTTTATTAATACCATATATCTCTTTTAAAGAAAAATCATCAGTGTCTTCTAAAACTACATCTTCAATTACTTTACCATTAATATAAAGTTTATTATTTTTATATTCAATATTTTCTCCAGGTAAACCAATAATTCTTTTAACTAACTTAGTAGTCTTATATTTAGCTTTACCGTCCTCATAATATTTTTGTTTAATTTCAACAACAACAATATCAAATCTCTTATAATTTCTAGATAATTTATTTAGTATTAATATATCTCCATCTTTTAAAGTTGGATCCATAGAACTACCATCAACTCTAACTGGAGTAGCAATAAATGTTCTAATAACTACTACTACTACAATTATTACTAAATATGGAATTAATTCCTTAAGAAATTTCATAAGTATCACCTACCAAAATAAGGCTTAACAATAAGCCTTATGCCCTTTCTGGAATCTTTGGAGTCTTCTTTAAGTCTCTAATATAATTTAATTTCGCACGTCTAACTTTACCTTTTCTAACAACCTCGATACTATCGATAACTGGTGAATTAACAGGAAAAGTTTTTTCTGTACCAACATTAGCAGAAACTTTTCTAACAGTAACAGTCTTACTGATACCAGACCCTTTAATTGCCATTACTAATCCTTCATAAACTTGAATTCTAATTTTTTCTTTACCTTTAGAATCTTTTTCCACAATCTTTAAGTTAACTTTGATATTATCTCCAACTCTAAATTCCGGAATGTCCTTACGAATTTGTTTTGCAGTAATTTTATCAATCAAATTCACGATGTCACTCTCCTTTTCATAAATACTTTGATCATAATAATACATACCAGCGGATCAAGTCGATATTAATTTTACCATATTATAAAGAAAATTGCAATTAAATATTAGCTAATTTTTCCTTAACTTTTTTACTAACACTACTCATATCTGCTTTACCTTTTAATAATGGAGTAATCATACCCATAATTTTTCCCATATCAGATTGACTAGTAGGATTTATCTTTTTAAAAGCATCATCAATTATTTTATCAACATCTTCCTCACTTAATTGAGCAGGCATATATTCATTTAATATAGCAATCTCCATATTAGTTTGTTCAATTAAATCAAATCTATTACCTTTCTCAAATTCAGCAATTGATTCTTTTCTTGTCTTAATTTGTTTAGCAAGAACACCAATAACATCATCATCACTAAGTTCAGATTTCTTATTAATTTCCTCTAATTGAATAGCTCCTTTAACCATTCTAAGTACAGATAATCTTAACTTATCTTGACTCTTCATAGCAGCAACCATATCTTTAAGAATTTTATCTTTCATAAATATCCCCTTTCATAAAATTAAGAGCTATTTAGCTCTTAACGATAATTACGTTCTCTTTTTCTAGTATTTTTAATACCTTCAGCTTTAGCTTTTCTTCTTCTTACTCCAGGTTTTTCATAACCATCTTGTCTCTCACGAGCTTTTTTTAGGAGGCCGTCTCTTGCATTTTTTTGTTTCATATTACGAATTGCACCATCAACATCGCCATTCTTTACTATTACCTTTGACATAATTTCCCTCCTTTCACAAACTATCAGTATTATAACACCTTTAACCCCATAATACAAGAAAAAACTTAATGTTTTCTACAAAAAAAGATAAATTTTTTAATTTTTTTATCCTTTTTATAAATATTCTTTAATCTTTTTAAATTCACTAGTCTCTAAATTAGTTAAAGCAAGTTCTTCAAATAGTTTTTTCTGATTACGATCTAACTTAGAAGGAATAACTACCTTTATAACAACATACATATTACCTTTACTACCACGATGCAAGTCTTCAACACCTTTACCCTTAATACGATGCTTATCCCCACTTTGACTACCAGCAGGAATAACTAACTTAACATTTCCATATAAAGTAGGAATATCTTTCTTACATCCAAGTACTGCATCAGTAATAGTAATAGGAAGTTCTAAATAAATATCATTTTCATCTCTAACAAATAAAGGATGATCTTTAACTTGAAATTCAATATACAAATCTCCATTAGGTCCCCCATTAGAACCACTATCACCTTTACCAGCAAGACGTAACTGATTACCAGTATCAACACCAGCAGGAATCTTTACGTCAATTTCCTTATTTACTCTTACACTACCATTACCATGACACTTAGAACAAGTAGAATCATATGTATAACCTTTACCACGACAATTAGGACAAGTACTCTTAGTCATAAAAGACCCTAAAATAGTTCTTTGTTCAGTAGTTACACTACCAGTACCATGACAAGTAGAACATTTCTTTTCCCCCTTGCCACCTTTTCCATCACATTCACTACATATATCATTAACATCTATTTTAATTGTCTTCTTAGTACCAAATACAGCTTCATCAAAAGTTAAATTCATGCGTATTAATTTATCCGCACCTTTACGAGCTCTATTTTGACTTCCTCTTCTACTTCCACCAAATCCAAAATTACCAAAACCAGATCCAAATAATCCTTCAAAAATATCTCCAAAATCAAAATCAGAAAAATCAAATCCAGCTCCACCATTCATTTGGTCAAATGCCGCATGACCATATTGATCATATTGACGACGTTTAGCCTCATCACTTAAAACAGCATATGCTTCTTGTGCTTCCTTAAATTTTTCAGCAGCATCTGGTTCTTTATTAACATCTGGGTGATATTTCTTAGCAAGTTTACGAAAAGCACTTTTTATTTCCGCTTCACTTGCATCTTTACTAACACCCAAGACTTCATAATAATCTCTCTTATTCATACTTCACCATCCTTATATTAGTTTTTTTAACTCTTCAAGTTTCTCTCTAAACATATTAATACTTTTAATAATTGGTTCTGGCTTAGTCATATCAACACCAGTTCTCTTTAAAATATTTAAAGGATAATTAGATCCACCACTACTCAAAAATTCTATATATTTATCTACTGCACCTTCCTTACCTTCTAATATATCACTAGCAATCGCAATCGCACTAGATAAACCAGTTGCATACTTATAAACATAAAATGATGTATAGAAATGTGGAATACGTGACCATTCATATCTTATATCTTCATCACTAACAACATTATCACCATAATATAACTTATTAAGTTCATAATATGTATTTGAAAATTCTTCCTCAGTTAAAGGCACTCCATTTGCTTCCTTATCATGCATAATCATCTCAAATTCAGCAAACATTGTTTGACGATAAATAGTAGTTCTTACCTTATCCAAAAATTCAGTTAAATATAATATCTTTTCTTCCTTAATTTCAGCATTCTTATATAAATAAGAATTTAGTAAAACTTCATTAACAGTAGATGCAATCTCAGCTAAAAATATAGGATAATTATGATCAATATAATTTTGACTCTTCGAATAATATGAATGCATCGAATGACCTAATTCATGAATCATCGTATTAACAGAATCAATTGTATCATTATAATTAAGAAGTAAATATGGATATGAGTCATAACAGCCCCAACTATAAGCTCCACTTCTTTTACCTTTACTAGGATATATATCAATCCATTTTTCCGAAAAAGCTTTCTCTAAATCATTTAAATATTTATTTCCTAAAGGTTTTAATGCTTCAAATATAATTTTTTTACCTTCATCAAAATCAATATCTTTTTGTTTCTCTTTAATTAGATCAACGTGCAAATCATACATATGCATTTCATCTAAACCAAGAGCTTTCTTTCTTAAAGCCATATAATCATACATAGCATCCATATTATCATGAATAGTATTAATTAAATTTTTATATACACTTACATCAATACTATCACTATATAAACTCATCTCTAGTGGACTTTCAAACTTTTTAACATCACTTATAAAGAAATTTTCTTTAATATTTCCTTTCAAACAAGCAGCTAAAGTATTTTTTAAACCTTTAAAATATTTATACATGTGATTAAAAGCATCAATTCTAACTTCTCTATTTAAACTAGTCATATATTTACCATAATTACTATTAGTTAGTTCTACCAAATTTCCATCTTCATCCTTAATTTTACCTAAATTAATATCAGAATTATCTAAATTATAAAATGCTTCATCACCAGTACCAAACGCATTACTTGCTTTAGTAATTATAGCTTCCTCTTTCTCACTTAAAGTATGATCTTTATATCTAAACATTTTCTCTAAATCAAAGCGATATTCTTCTAACCTAGAATCTTTATCAATTAATTTTAAAACATCATCATAATTACAATTCAACATCTCAGGAGTAACAAAAGATAGTTTATCGCTTATTATTTCTCCCATTTTTTGGGCTTGCATTTTCATCTTTTGACCATTACTATCCGATGTATCAGTATCACATATAAGTCTAGCATACATAAATACCCTATCAGATAATCTATCTAACTTTTCATACATTTTATAAAAATCATATAACTTATCAGTCATAATATGACCCTTAAATTTAATAACTTCTAAAACTAACTTAAATACTTCTTTATAAGCAGCATCATATTCTTTCTTATCTTTAAATAAACTACTTAAATCCCACTTATATTTATCATCAATTTCGCTTCTTGTTTTAATATTAGTTTCCATAATTATCCTTTCATTAACTAAATAGAAAGTTCTAGAAAACTAGAACTTTACTATCATTATTTTTCTTCGTATTCAGCATCAATTACATCATCTTTTTTATCATCACTTGATTCATTATCTTCACTTGCATCAGTATTAGACTGATTATCTTTAGCTGCTTGTTCATAAACCTTAGTAGCAAGAGACATAGCAGTTTCATTTAAAGCATCTTTCTTAGTCTTAATTGAATCTAAATCAGATCCTTCTAAAGCTTCTTTTAATTCTTTAATTTGTTTTTCTGCTTTTTCTTTATCAGATGAATCAACTTTATCTCCTAAATCTTTAATAGCTTTTTCAGTAGCAAAAATCATTTGTTCAGCTTCATTTCTTAAATCAGCTTCTTCTTTACGTTTTTCATCTTTCTCTTTATTTTGTTCTGCTTCCTTAACCATTTTATCAATTTCATCATCACTTAAATTAGTAGATGCAGTAATTGTAATAGATTGTTCCTTATTAGTACCTAAATCTTTTGCTTTAACATTAACAATACCATTAGCATCAATATCAAATGTAACTTCAATTTGAGGTACTCCACGTGGAGCAGGAGGAATATTAGATAATTGGAATCTTCCTAAAGTCTTATTATCTGCAGCCATACTTCTTTCACCTTGAAGAATATGGATATCAACAGCTGGTTGATTATCAGCAGCAGTTGAGAATACTTGTGACTTACTTGTTGGAATAGTAGTATTTCTTGGAATTAATACAGTACATACTCCACCTAAAGTTTCAATACCAAGTGAAAGAGGTGTAACATCTAGAAGTACTATATCATTAACTTCACCAGTTAAAACTCCACCTTGAATAGCAGCACCCATAGCAACTACTTCATCTGGATTAACTTCTTTAGAAGGTTCCTTACCTAATTCTTTCTTAACTAATTCTTGTACCTTTGGAATACGAGTAGATCCACCAACTAAAATTACTTTATCAATATCTTTAGCAGAAAGTTTAGCATCTTTTAATGCTTTTCTAACTGGTTCAAGTGTTGATTCTACTAAATCATCAACTAATTCTTCAAATTTAGCTCTACTTAAAGTAGTTTCATAGTTAATTTCAGCAGTAATAAATGGTAATTGAATATCAACTGAACTAGAAGATGATAATGTCTTCTTAGCTTTTTCAGCTTCTTCTTTAATTCTTTGTAAAGCCATTTTATTATCACTTAAATCAACATCATATTCTTTCTTAATATCTTTAATAATATAATCAATAATTCTTTGATCAAAGTCATCTCCACCAAGTCTATTATTACCACTAGTAGATTTAACTTCAAACACTCCATCACCTAATTCTAGAATAGATACATCAAATGTACCACCACCAAGGTCATAAACTAAAATAGTTTGAGTTTGTTCTTGTTTATCAAGACCATATGCAAGAGCTGCAGCAGTTGGTTCATTAATAATTCTTTCAACCTCTAAACCTGCAATCTTACCAGCATTCTTAGTAGCTTGTCTTTGAGAATCATTAAAATATGCTGGAACTGTAATAACAGCCTTAGTAACTTTTTCGCCTAAATAAGCTTCAGCAGTCTTCTTTAAATCCCCAAGAATCATTGCACTTATTTCTTCTGGAGTATATTCACGTCCATTAGCTTTAACTTTCTTATTAGTACCCATTAAACGTTTAATAGAACTAATTGTTTCTGGATTAGTAACAGCTTGATGTTTAGCTGTCTTACCAACATTAATATCACCTTTCTTAAAAGCAACAACAGAAGGAGTAGTACGATCACCATCAGCATTAACGATAACCTTAGCCTCTCCACCTTCATATACACATACACAACTATTAGTTGTACCTAAATCAATACCTATTGTTTTACTCATAATTAATCACCTTTCCTTATTCACTAACCTTAACCATTGCTGGTCTTATAACTTTATCTTTATATAAATATCCTTTTTGTAAAACTTCAATAACCATACCAGGTTCAACACCCTCTTTAGCCTCTACTATCACCGCATTATGATAAACAGGATCAAATGGTTTATTAGCTCCATCAATTGGTTTTACTTCAAACTTAGTCATAATATTTTCTAAACCACAATAAACCATTTTATATCCTTCATTTAACTTCATAAATGCTTCATCATTATTACCTTCAGATAACTTCAAAGCTCTTTCAAAATTGTCAATAACTGGTAATAAGTCCTTAATCAACCCCTCATTAGCAAACTTCATCATTCTAGAAAATTCTTCTTCACGACGTTTACGATAATTAACAACATCTGCTTCCTTACGAATTAATTTATCTTCAAGTTCACTTATTTTATTATAAGCTTCATTTAACTTATCTTCATGTTTATTCTTATTAAAGAATCCCTTTTTCTTCTTTTCTTCTTTCTTATCATTACAAGTACATTTACTACCTTCTTCACACTTGCATTTTTCATCTTCACAATTGCCTTTATTATCACCATGACAACCACATTGACACTCTTTATCATCACATGTGCATTCCTTACCTTCTTGACATCCACAATCACATGATTCATCACAATTACATTTTTTATTCTTTACTTCTTCTACTTTTTCTTCAGTCATAAAATCTCCTTTATTTACCAATATTCTCTTTTATATAATTAAGTAAGGTAATAACTCTATCATATTCCATTCTCTTAGGTCCTATCAAAGCAATTGTTCCTTCTTCACCATTAATGGTATATTTAGTTTTAATAATAGTGACATCATCGTCAAAATTATTTTCACTACCTATATATATATTAATGCCATTATCCTTTTCTTCAATACTTTCAACTATTTCCTTATCTTCAAATTTACTTATTATATCTCTTATCTTATCAGCATCATTAAATTCTGGTTGCATCAAAATATTCTTAGTACCACTTCTAAACACACTATGATTATTTGTAAATTCATTAAATGCATTATAAAATGCATTATATAAAACCTCGTGCTGTTCAACATAATCAGCAATTCTTGGTTTTACTTCAAACTCAAGTACATCACTAATATCATCTAAAGATGTACCAACAATTAATTTATTAATTAAATCAACAGTCTGTTTAATATCATTCATTGAAACAATTCCTTCAATATAAACATTCTTATGTTCTACATGTCCTTTATCAGTAACAATAATAGCTACTAAATTATTATCATCAACCGGAATTACTTCAATCTTTTGAATTAAATTATTACTTGATTGTTTACCAAGAACAACAGCCGTATAACTAGTAAGTTCTGTAATTATTTCCATACTTCTTGCAATAGCATCATTAACAACTAATGATTTATTACTTACTATTTGCTGAAGTCTCAAAATCTCTTCACCAGTTAACTCCTTTGGTACCATAATATGATCAACATAATACCTATAACCTTTCTCACTAGGTATTCTACCACTTGATATATGAGTTTTTTCAAGTAATCCTAAATCTTCTAACGAACTCATCTCTGATCTTATAGTTGCACTAGAACAATTCATAATATCACAAATAGACTTAGAACTAACAGGTCTAGCAGTCTTAATATAATCTTCAACTATTATTTTAAGTAATTGTTCCTGTCTCTTACTTAGCATTAATATACCACCTTCTAAATTATTATATAACTTTTTTTTAATTATATAACCATTTTTTAGCAGTTTACACTTTTAACTGCTAAAAACATTTTAACATAGTAAATTAGCAATGTCAATAGGAAAGTGCTAAAAAATAAAAAAAGTATTTCTACTTTTTCAATTTATCTTTCCATTCAGATTCTTTAAATCCTATAAGTACAATATTATCTTTAATAAATAATGGTCTTTTAATTAACATACCATCACTAGATAGTAACTTTATTTTATCATCATATGACATATTAACTAATTTATTTTTTAAATTCAATTCTCTATATTTAAGACCACTAGTATTAAAAAATCTCTTTATATCTAATCCACTTTTCTTAATCCAATTAATTAACTCTTCACTATTAGGATTTTCATCAATTATACTTCTTTCATTAAATTCTATATTATTACTTTTTAACCATTCATAAGCTTTTCTACAAGTAGAACACTTACTATACCATATTAACATATTATCCCTCCATAATAAGTATACCATAAAAAAAGAAGAAATTAGATTATAATACCTTTAAAGTTCTTCCTAAATATATTTTAACATATTTCTATGTTCTTTTTATTTAGTGTAAACTTAACAGGTACTAGTATCTTATTCTCCTTTAATAATATCAAATACTTTATTAACTTCTAAATCATATTTAATGTAATCAGTATTTCCACCATAATTCTTAATAACTTCTTCTTTAGTCATATTATATTTCTTAGCTATTTCATCTACTTTAGCATCTACTTCTTTATCAGTTACTTTAATTTTCTCTACTTTAATAATTTCTTCAATAATTAATCTATTTTTAACTCTTTTAAAAGCTTCTTCTTTATATTTTTCTTTTAGATCTTCTTCAGTAGAATTAGTTAATTTATAGAACTGATTAATATCTATTCCTTGCATAGCTATATGATCAGCAAATTGATGAACCATTCTATGAGCTTCTTCATCAACCATAACTTCAGGTATATCAATTTCTGTATTTTTAGAAATTTCTTCTAAAAGAGCATCAATGTATTTATTTTCTACTTCTGTTTCTTTTCTAGCTTTAATATTTTCTTTAACTTGTTTTTCTAATGACTCTTTAGAGTCAATACCTTCCATACCTAAATCATCAAAGAAATCTTTATCAAGTTCAGGTAGTTTAACTTCTTTTATTTCATTAACTTTAACTTTAAATACAACAGGTTTACCTTTCAAATCTTCTGCATGATAATCTTCAGGGAAAGTAACATTAATATCTTTTTCTTCACCAGTTTTCATACCTATCAATTGTTCTTCAAATCCTGGTATAAATGTATTGCTTCCAATTGTTAAGGAGTAATTTTCTCCTTTACCACCTTCAAAAGCTACTCCATCTTTAAATCCTTCAAAATCAATAATAGCTATATCTCCAGATTCAACTTTTCCTTCTTTTACAATATTTTCTTTATATTGTTCTCTCATATTATCAATAGCTTCTTTTATTTCTTCTTTAGTAACAGTTATTTTTTCCTTTTTAACACCTAATTTTTTATAATTTCCTAATTTAAATTCAGGTTTTAAAGTTAATTTAAATACATATTCAATATAATTTTCATCTACTGATTTAATATCTACAGAAGGTTGAGCAACTATTTCAATATCTTTATTTTCATCTAATATTTTCTTATAAGCTTCCTCAATACAATATTCTGACGCATCAAAAAATAATGATTCAACTCCATACTTTTTCATAAAAACACTCTTAGGTGCTTTCCCTGGTCTAAATCCGTCAATTTTAACCTTTTTACTTGCTTTTTGATAAGCTTTCTCTATTGCTTTTTTCCAAGAATCTCCTTCAATTTTAATTGTTATTTCTCTAATACTATTATTTTTCTCCATCTTTCTTCCTCCAATACCTATATAGTATATAATAAAATATATAATTTATCAATACTTTTAATAATCAATATTATTTAGTTGACGCTCTTCTAATAATTTTAGCATCTTCATCAATAAATTCAAACATTTGATTAAATTTCTGTTCTGAATATATTTTTAAATTATCAACATCAGTAATATCAATCCATTTACCAGCATCAATAATTGACAACTTTTTTGTATTCTTATCAATCGGAACCTTAATAGTTTTAGGTAATTGTAATACCATTAAAATATTTTTTTTCTTTTTAAATAAATATTTTCTATTTGTTACTTTTATATAATCATTATTCAATGATTCTATATTTTCATAAAAGACAATCGGACTACCATCTTCATTAACAAATTTTCTATAATTTTCTCCAAGAACATATAATTTATACCTTACATCACTTTTTGTACCATTTAAATTAATCAAATCAATATCAACAATTTCATAAAAAACTTTCTCTCTTACTCGCATAAGTGTTAAATCACCTTTTGCAAGACCCACAGCCAAATAGCTATAAATATCATAATCTTCCGCCATATATATCCCTCATTCGGGTTAATATAATAACATTTTATATTTTTTTTGTCAATCATATTTACAATTTTTATATGGTATGATAGGATTATTTTAAGGAGTTATTTATGATTGATTTAAACAAAAGAATTATTGAATTAATAGCAAATGGTAGAACATTAAATGAAATATCTACACAACTTAATATTACACACAAACAAATTTATGCAAGACTAAAAACATTGCAAATACATGGCTTTGAATTTGAAAGAGAATACCATTATAATGGAAACATAAAGTATATACCTCAAAATAAAGCAATAAGCACAGAACGTGAAGGTATTGATTTAATAACTAAAGCAACTGACCAGCAAATAAATATTATGCTAATATCTGACATACATATTGGAAGTAAATATGATGAAATTGAATTACTAAATAAAATATATGATTATTGCATTAATAATAATATTAATATAATAATTAATGCAGGAGATTTAATTGATGGTTTATCATTTGGAATGGAAAAGAGAATTAATAGTTTTGAAAAACAAATTGATTTTTTAATCAAAAACTATCCATTTGATAAAAATATAATCAATTTTATATGTTTAGGAAATCATGATTTAGATAGTTTTACATCAAATAATCAAGATATTGCAACTGCACTTTCTAATTTACGTCACGATTTAGTTCCATTAGGTTATTGTTTAGGAAACATAAATATTAAAAATGAATCAATTTATGTTAAACATCATATAATTGATTACCCATCAGCATATATTCCTAATGAAAGTTTGATTTTACTTGGTCATTCACACAAAGCATCTATATATCTTAACGGAAACTTATATGTTCATATTCCAACATTAAGTAATTTAAATAATGATACACATGGTTTTCCTAGTGCAATGGTCATGTCAATAACATTTAAAAATGGATATTTTAAAATGGGACATTTTGAACAATTATTAATTGTCGACAAAATATATAAAATAAACGAATATATATCTGAGTTATTTCCAAATCGTATTTTTAAAAAGAAAAATCAAACTATTCTTGAAGAGAATGATAGTGGCAACTATTTAAAGAATTTTGATAATATACAAACAAATACTCAGCCTAAAAGCGAACAAAAAAAATTATCCCGAAAGCAAAAGAAAAAAACTAAATAAAAAGTCAAAAAATGAAAATATTTTGACTTTTTATTATTTAATTTTATTTTTTTACACTATTATTTATTTACTTTCTTGTAAAATATCCTGGATTATCTTCTGTATCTATTTTAGCATATTTAGAATTAACATTACTTTTATTATAACTAGTCCCGTTTTCACCTTTTAAATATATATCATTCATAAACATATTAGTAGATTTAACACCATCATTAATTAAAATATTTTCATTAACAAATATTGTCTTTAATTTTTTCATACTCATAAACATAAATTCAACAGTCTCAATACTATTAAAATTAAAACTACTGATATCCAAGTGTTCCAATGAATTACAATTATAAAACATTGCATACATCGAGGTAACTAATTCCGTATTAAAATTACTAATATCTAATTGTTCAAGACTACTACAATTACCAAACATCCAATTCATATCAGTAACACTTGAAGTATTAAAATTACTTAAATTAAGATTTTTTAATGCACTACAAGAAGAAAACATATATGACATATTTTCTACATTAGATGTATCAAAACTACTTAAGTCTACTTTTTCCAAAGAAGTATCACCATTAAACATATATTGCAAATTAGTAACTTGAGTAGTATCAAAATTACTTACATCTAATTCCTTTAAAGAATTACAATTATAAAACATCCATCCCATATCTGTAACTTTTGATGTATCAAAATTACTTACATCTAAATTAGTTAAATTAGAACATTTATTAAACATTGATTTCATTGTAGTAACCTTACCAGTATCAAAATTACTTACATCTAATTCATTAAGTGAAGTACATCCTAAAAACATAAAATTCATTTCCTCTACATTCGACGTATCAAAATTACTTACATCTAAATGTGTTAATGAATTACATTTATAAAACATTGACTTCATACTAGTTACTTTTGATGTATCAAATTTACTTACATCTACACCTTTTAATGAATTACAATCTCTAAACAAATAGCTCATATCTGTTACTTTACTAGTATTTAAATTTTCAGGCCATATAATTTTTTCTAAGTTAGTATCACCATAAAACATATGGTTCATATCTGTAATATTACTTAAGTCTAAATATGATAAATCTATTTCTTTCAATTTAGGATATTCACTTAATAAATATGATATATCCTTAGACTCATATTTACTATATAAATCTTTTGATACAATATATATATCATATATATCATCATTTTTTACAAAATATTCTCTAACCTTTTCTTCATCATATTTTGATATATTAAATGATCCATCTGTACTATTAGGTAAATCTTCTTTTCTAACAAAATATATATTTCCAATATTTTCCTTAGTTATACCTATTTCTTCATTAGTTATTTGACTAAATTTATTTGTATCGATTTTAATAACATTATTTTTTAAATTAATAATTATTTCTACATCACTATCCGCTTTAACATAACTAGTAATTCCTAAAATCATTAATAAAGGAATTATAAAAACTTTCTTTTTTGTTTTTATTAGTATAGGTAAAAATATAATTGATACAAATATAATTATTACATATTGTTTTATATCATCATTTGTATTAGGATTAATAGCTATTATTTGTTCATTATTGGCCTCAATTTCTTCCACTCTTATTTTTAATGATATATCATCTAAATTATATACTAAATTATCACTATATACTTCATCTATATATTTTAATGTAACATATATTTCAAATCTATCATTTCCTTTAATTTCATCATTTTTATAATGATATGTAACATCAACATATTCGTTAGAATTATTATATTCTAAGCCTTTAATTTTATATATTTTTTCAGCATTATTTATTAATACTATTTTATATTCAACATAATCCCCTACTTTATTAAATTCAATAGTAGATTCAATATTATTATCTTCATAAGAAGGATTACTTACATTTATAGTTTCATTTTTATTATCAATATAAACTTCTTCAATATTAAAAATATCATTTGCTGCTTTAACATTTATAATATTTAAGATAATCATTATTAATAATATAAATATTTTTTTTAATATTTTCATAAATAATCCCTCCTACTCTATTATTTTTTTGTAAAATATCCTGGGTGCTCGTCATTATCAATTCTAGCATATGTCGCATTTGTATAACTTCCACTATAAGTAGTACCATTTCCACCAACTATTTTTTTTGCATCTAAAAACATATATTTTGAATTAGCTCCATCAACAATTTCAAAATCATTATTTACATAAATAGTTTTTAATGACTTACATAATCTAAACATATTATAAATAGCAGTTGCTTTTTTAGTAGAAAAATTTCCTAAATCTAATGTTTCAAGATTATAACAAGAACCAAACATATATCCCATTTCTGTAACATTACTTGTATCAAAATTACTTACATCTAAATGTTTTAAACTTTGACATCTTTGAAACATTACTGACATATTTGTTACATTTGATGTATTAAAATTACTTACATCCAACTCTGTTAAATTAGTACAATAATTAAACATATAACTCATATCCGTTACATTACTTGTATCAAAATTACTTACATCAATCTCTGTCAATGAACTACAATTAGTAAACATTGATTTCATTGTAGTAACCTTACTAGTATCAAATCTACTTACATCTAATTCTTTTACATTTGAACAAGTACCAAACATATATGACATATCAGTTACACTTCTAGTATCAAATCCACTTACATCAAGTTCAGTAATTAATTCTTGATATTGAAACATTCCAGTCATATTAGTAACATTACTGGTATCAAATCCACTTACATCAATTTTCTCTATTTTTGTATGTTGACCATTATTATACTGAGTTGATCCAATACCAAACATCCATCCCATATCCGTTACATTTCTAGTATCAAAATTACTTACATCAACTTCTTCTAAACTTGTACAATTATAAAACATAGACCTCATATTAGTTACATTACTTGTATCAAATCCACTTACATCTAATTTTTTTACACTATGACAATTACTAAACATAGCCATCATATCAGTTACATTTGATGTATCAAATTTACTTACATCAATCACTTCTAATTTATTACAGTTTCCAAACATATATTTCATATCAGTAACATTACTTGTATCAAATCCACTTACATCTAAAGTTTCTAAACTTTTACAATTATGAAACATATAATACATACTAGTAACATTAGAAGTATTAAATCCACTCACATCTAAATTATTAAGATGAGACTGATTTTGAAACATAGATGACATATCAGTAACATTAGAAGTATTAAATCCACTCACATCAACATATTCTAAATCTCCATAACTTTTTAATTCAGATCTGATTCCAAACATCCATTTCATACTAGTTACATTTGATGTATCAAATTTGCTTACATCAACTGTTTTTAATTTAACACAATTAGAAAACATACTTTCCATGCTAATTACATTACTTGTATTTAAATTTTCTGGCCAAATAACCTCTTCTAGATTAATATCATTATAAAACATATTTTCCATATTAGTAGCTTTACTTAAATCAATATTAGATAAATCAATAGTATGAACATTTTCTAAATTACTAAATAAATTAGATAAATTATTTGAATAATACTTACTAATATCTTCATTAGATACTATATATAGATTATACAAGTCATTATTGCTTTTATAATATGCAATTATTCGATTATCATTTTGAATAGAAATATCATATGAACCTTCAATATCATCTGGAAGTTCATCACTTTTTATAAAATATATATTGGCGATTTTATCCTTTGTAATACCATATTCTTCATTAGTAATACCTTTAAATCTATTTGGATTAGCATTAATTATAACATTATTAAATTGAATATTTAAATTTTCTTCCTTTAATGCAGAAACATAAGTAGTTATACTGCTAATTAAAATCAGAGGTATTATAAATAGTTTTTTCTTTTTCTTAATAATTATAATTAACAATAATGAAGTACTAACTAAAATGATTACAAATACTTTTATATTATCATATGTTGCAGGATTAATATCAATATCAATAATTTTTTCATTAGAATTTAAATCTTCAATCTTTATATTTATTATTATATTATTTAATATTTGTAATTCATCTACATCAGCCATATTTTCATATTTAAATGTTACATATATAATAAAAATATCATTAGGTTTAATATAATCATTTTCATAATCATATTCAACATTAATATATTCATCATTATAATTATCTGTAATTTCTTTTATTCGATAATCTTTATTGCTATTATTTTTTAATTCTATTTTATATTTAATATATTCACCTACTTCATTAAAAGTAATTGATGCATTAACATCTAATTTATCATATGTTAAATTCAATCTTTCAATCTGTTCAGATTCTTCTTCAATATTAATATTATTTATAATAAATTCATCATTAAAAGCATTAACATCTTTTATACTAAATAATGCTATAATTAATATTAAAAAAAATTTATATATCCTGAACATAGTTTCAATCCTCCTTCTTTATTATAACATAGTTTATTATTATTATCTATCTTGACAGCAAAAAAAAGTTTATTTTTAGTTTAAAAATATTATTTTATAAAAAAAAAAACAAACTATGTAAGTTCGAATAAAATCAATATGGAGGGCCCAGTCGGATTTGAACCAACGATCAGGGAGTTGCAGTCCCACGCCTTACCACTTGGCTATGGACCCAAGAACAAAATAATTATATCAAATTTTTTTTATTGTTTCAATATAATTTTGTAATATTTTATGTATTTTCTGAAAATAATATTAATAAATTAAGGAGAAATACATGATTAAAGAAAATAAAAAATATTTATATTATTATATAATCATATCTATTTTTAGTATTATTATCAATTTATTATTCTTATATAACATAATCTTATTTAAAAATGTTGAAAATTTATTTAAATCATTATTACTAATATCAATCATCTTAATAACTACATCATTTAATATATTTCTATATATAACAAAAAGTAAAAAGTTATTTACTATCATTTCTATTATATTCATAATCTATATAATAATTCTTACAATAATTAGTTATAATTTAAGTAACATCTATACCAGAATAAATAAAATATCTCTTAATAAGACAATATATTCATCTAGTATTGTTACTTTAAAAAATAATGATAATACAAATATTAAAAAAATAGATAAAATAGGTATTATTGATAATAAAAATAGTATTGATGGATATATTATTCCACATGAAATAATTAATACAAATAGTCTAAATATTAAATTAATTAATTATAATGACTATATTAGTATGATTAATGACCTATTGAATCAAAAAATTGAATATATCTTCTTACCTACTAACTATAAAGATAGATTTAGAGAATTAGAATTTAATGATAATCTTGATAATTTAAAAATAATATATAGTCAAGAAAAAGAAAAAAAATATAAAATAAACAATAAAAAAATAATAGAACCATTTACTATCCTTTTAATGGGAGTTGATTCAGAACAAGATAATATTAATAATAGCTTCTATAATGGAGATGCTTTAATATTAATTACTTTTAATCCTAAAACAAATAATAGTACAATGTTAAGCATACCAAGGGATACATACTTAAATATAAGTTGTATGAATAATAGGCGTAATAAAATAACCCATAGTGCATGGCAAGATGAAGATTGTATTATTAACACACTCAATAATTCATTTAATATTAACATTGATTATTATATTAAAATTAACTTTAAAGGATTAGTTAATTTAGTTGATAATATAGGAGGTATTGAAATTGATGTACCTTATAACTTTTGTGAAAGTGATTCTAATCGTCTATGGGGAGCAAACACAATATTTGTAAAAGAAGGATTTCAACACCTTGATGGAGAACAAGCGCTTGCCCTAGCACGTAACCGTCATCCTTGGAAAGACTATTGTCCTTTAGAATATACTAATTATTATAGTAGTGATATTATTAGAGGAGAAAATCAGCAAAAAATATTAAATGCAATAATAGAAAAAATTAAAACAATAAAATCAATCGATACATTTAATAATATTCTTGATACCATAAGTAATAATGTTATTACTAATTTAAGTACCAACAATATTTTATCATTTTATAATATTGGTAAAAACATTAGTAAAATAAATATTCAAAAATTATACATAAATGGATATGATGAATATATATACGATTACGACTATATAAATAATACTGGTACTAAATTAACTTTATATAATTATATTCCATATAGTGAAAGTATTAATGAAATATCCAAAACTATGAATGATAATTTAAATGGAAATTTAGTAATAACTAATGAAACTATTGGAGATTTAGAAGGAAATAAATATATTAATTTAATGCCTAATTTTATAGGTAAAACATATTATGAAGCTCAAAATTTTTGTAATAACAATAATATTAAATTAAATATTAATTATGTAAGTGGTAATAACTTAGGTACTATAACTAATCAAAATATAAATGAATTAACAGATATAGAATATGTAAATAGTTTAACAATTGATGTAGTAAATAGTAAATTAGAAATAAAAAAAGAAATACCTAAAAATAATTTAAATAATAAAGAAAATACTAATAAAGATAATTCTATTAAAGAGGATATTAATAAAAAAAATGCTAGTAATTCCAATAACAATAATATTGAATTAGATCCTATTATAAGTGAAATATTTAACTAAAATAGTATGCAATTTTATATTGCATACTATTTCTTTATTTTATAAGTACTACTTCTTTTTTATTTTCCTTTTCTAATTCTTTCAAACTCTTTTTAGGTGTTGGTAAATTCTCAGGCATTGTTCCTCCTAACTCTTCTATTGTTTTTTCTAACAGCCTTTCCAACTTTATAATGAGTATCAGTAGCAATATATTCACTCTTTTTTGTTTGTTTTTCAAGTAAAGCTTCTGTTTGTGTTATTCTAAATATATTTGCCCCCAATTCATTACTACCCATATTATCCAAAATATCTTCCCTATATCGAAGTCCTTTTCTTTTAGCTATATCATCTGCTGTCTCACCGCCATATAATCATTTGTAACCTGCATTTGTAAATAAATCAAAATTTTTTACACCTTTTTCTTTAGCAGTTTTATATAAAATTTTATTACCATCTTTTGTTTGTTTTCTACGATATAATCTTTTCTCATCCTCTGTTAATAAACTATAATCTTTTTCACTTAATTCCTGTTTTCTTGTTTGTATTGCAAAATAAGTTTGACCTAAAGCCACTGCTTCAAATTTTGGATTTGCATTTTGAACAATTAAATAACAAGCATATCTACTTAATTTATAATCAACAATTGGTTTAGTAGTCTTACCAGCTAATACGATTTTGGTGTTAACACCAAAATGGGAATTTATATTATTATTACTTTGAGAACAAGCAATTTGAGCCTTTTCAATAACTGCGCAAAAATATCTCCATTCCTTATAACCAAGTATTTTCTGTAACTCTCTGGCACACCAGTATTCATTTCCATGTACATCAATATGTTTAATATTTTCAAAAATTTTATCATGTATTTCCAATGTATTCAATACAATTCCTCCTCTATTTTTATATATAATGTTTTTGTATTTCTTTTTTATTTTCTTTTTCTAATTCTTTCAAACTCTTTTTAGGAGTAGGCAAATCTTCTGGCATTGTTCCACCATGACTAGCAATAAAATTTCTAATATCTTTTCCCATATTATAATGAACTTCGTTAGCATTACTTTCACCTTTAATTTTATCATTTTTTAATTTAGCATCTGTTTGAGTAATCCTAAATAAATTAGCTGCTAATTCCTCACTACCCATATTATCTAATATATCTTTCCTATATCTTAAACCTTTTCTTTTAGCTATATCATCAGCCGTTTCACCATTATATAATCCTTTATAACCAGCATTATGAAACTTATCAAAATTTTTAACACCTGCATTTTTTGCAGTTTGATTCAATCTAAAATTTCCCTTTCTAGTCAAATCTCTTTGATAAAATCTTTTCTCATCCCCTGTTAAAGAATTATAATCTTTCTCACTTAATTCTTGTTTTCTAGTTTGTACTGCAAAATAAGTTTGACCTAAAGCTACTACTTCTTTCCTAGGATCTGAATTTTGAACAATCAGATAACATGCATATCTTGATAAATGATAATCAACTATAAATGATTTTCTTCCTTTTCCACTTATTATTGGCTTCCTAACCTCAGGAAAACAATCACAAACATTATTACTACTTTGTTCACATGCAATCATTGCTTGCTTAATCACCTTATGAAAATTCTCCCACTTACTATATTCAAGTAATGGCATTAACTCTCTAGCACTCCAGTATTCACCTCCATCCTCATCAATGTGTTTGATTTGATCAAACATAATTTCATCATAATTTTTTAAAATATTCATAAATCATCCCTTTTCCTGATTCTTTATTAATATTTTCTTTTCTACACAAATAGTATAGCATACATATTTTCGTATTTCAAGAAAAAATTAAAAAAAATAATAACTTTTTGTTATTATTTTTTACTTTCTTCTTTTAATTTATATAAAGCATTTAATGCTTCTATTGGTGTCATATTCATAATATCAATATTTTCTAACATCTCATCTACTTTAGATTTAGATTCTGACTCAAACAAAGGTAAACTTTCTTGAATTTTTACTTCTTTTTTAATATTACCTTTTTCATATTGTTCAAGTATAACATTAGCACGTGTTATCAAACTACTAGGTAAATTAGCTAACTTAGCAACATGTATACCATAACTCTTATCAACACTTCCATCTTTAATTTTATGAAGAAATGTTATATTACCATTTTCCTCATAAGCAGATACATGTACATTCTTTAAATTTTTTAAAGACTTATCTAAATCAGTTAATTCATGATAATGAGTAGAAAATACCATCTTACATTTAACATTGTCATGAATATACTCAATAATAGCTTGAGCTAGTGCCATACCATCAAAAGTAGCAGTACCTCTTCCTAATTCATCAAATAATACTAAAGAATTAATAGTAGCATTACTAATAGCATTATTAGCTTCATTCATTTCTACCATAAAAGTAGATTCACCACTAACTAAATCATCACTAGCTCCAATTCTCGTATAAATAGCATCAAATACCATCATATCACAACTACTAGCAGGTACAAAACAACCTATCTGAGCCATAATAACAGTAATAGCAAGTTGTCTCATATAAGTACTCTTACCTGCCATATTAGGACCAGTAATTAATAAAATATTAGTTTTATCATCCATAACAATATCATTACTTACATATTCATTAGTAATTACCTTTTCAACTACTGCATGACGATTATCTTTAATATTAATCAAGTGTTTATCTACTAAATTAGGTCTTACATAATTATTTTCTTCACTAATAGTTGCAAAAGATTGTAAAACATCTACTTCACTAATAACTCTAGCTACACTCTGTAATACAGATATATTTTCTTTAATTTTATTTCTAACCTCAACAAATAAATCATATTCAAGTTCAATAATCTTTTCTTCAGCATTAAGTATCATTGCTTCTTTTTCTTTAAGTACTGGACTGATATATCTTTCACAATTAGTTAAAGTTTGTTTTCTTTCATATCCATATTCATCCTTAACCTGATTAATCATTCCTTTAGATACTTCAATATAATATCCAAATACTTTATTATATCCTACCTTTAGAGTCTTAATACCAGTTTTTTCCTTTTCTGATTTTTCAAAATTAGCAATAAACTCCTTACCATTACTCCTCATACTTTTAAGTTCATCTAATTCACTATTATATCCCTCTTTAATTAGATAACCTTCTTTTAAACCAATTGGAGGATTTTCATAAATACTATTTTCAAGTAAAGTATATAAATCATCTAAAGTATCAATTGTATTATAATATTTAATACTTCTTAATATATTCTTTATATCAGGTAATACTTTTAATGATTTCTTTAACTGTAATAAATCTCTAGCATTAGCATTACCAAAAGCAATTCTACCACTTAATCTTTCCAAATCATATACTTGGTATAATAATTCTTTTAAATCTTCTCTTAAAATAAATTCTTCTATTAAAGTATCAACAATATCATATCTTTTATTTATTTCATCTTTATCTATTAAAGGACTTTCAATATAAGTTTTTAAAAGTCTTGATCCCATAGCAGTCTTAGTTTTATCAAGTAACCATAATAATGAATATTGTCTTTGTTTAAGTCTTAAAGTCTCAACCAACTCTAAATTTCTCTTAGTATGAATATCCATCTTTAAATAATTCTTATTTTCTTTTATAATAGCTTTCTGTAAATGAGAAAGTAAAATCATCTTAGTATCAGTAATATAAGTAATCAAATGCTTAATAGTTTTAATATATCTAAAATCATTAATATCTTCATATATATAATTATAATCATCAATATCCTTAATATCATTACTAATACTAATAACTATCTTATATTGATCTTTAAGTATAGAAGATATATTCTTATTTAATGAATCAGTAATAACTACCTCTTGAAGTCCAATACTAACTATTTCACTAATTAAATTATTAATATTTAAAGGCACAATAGTAGTATAAATAATACCAGTAGTAATATCCGTATAACAAATACCATAACAATCATCAAATTCCAAAATATTACCAATATAATTATAATCATGTTCAGATATAGATTCACTATCCATCTTAGTACCCTTACTTATTATTTGAGTAAGACCACGTTCAACAATACCAGTAGCCTCCTTAGGATCCTCTAACTGTTCACAAATACCAATACGATATCCTTTTTCCACTAATTTATCAGCATATATATTAATAGCATGATGAGGAACACCACACATAGGTACTCTTTCTTCTAAACCAGCATTTCTCCCTGTTAAAGCAATCTCTAACTCCTTAGATACTAAAACAGCATCCTCAAAAAAAGCCTCATAAAAATCTCCTAATCTAAAAAATATAATTATATCAGGATTTTCATCTTTAACTTTTAAATATTGACGCATCATTGGCGTTACTTTATTATAATCTACTTCACTACGCTTCAATCTAACCACCTGTTAAATATTTTAGCAAAACAACATTTAAAAAGCAACTAAATAATATTTACAACAAAAAAAAACGTATTTTCATACGTCTTCCCATTCATTGGCATTATCTGTATTAGTCCTAAAAATCAATTTGACTTAAACCATAATTTATAAACAGTAACACTATTAATATTACCATAAATCACCCTCAAAAGATTACTAATACAGGTAATACCAACGAATTATTTTTGTATCATATTAAGTAAATTAATCTTAAACATATCTTTATCAGCATGTTGTTTAGAAACCATTACTCCTTTATAAGTAACTAATTCCGAAGCATGTCCTTCACTTAAAATTTCAAAAGGTTCAAACTTATCTAACATAACTATTTTATCAGTATTATAAACTATGTAATATAATCTAATAGAACCGTGAACCTTTGAAAACATTGCATCAGTAGGTAACTTAAGTTCATAAGTTGTAGTATTATTTTCTTTATTAGTAGCAATAACCTTACCTAAAAATTTACCCTCTTTAAGCGATGGATAATAATCAAAATATAACTTTTTATAAGCTAACATATTATATTTTTTAATAGAACGTTCTAATTTTTTAAATTCATTCTCATTAATATAATCAAAAACATATGTATCCTTCATTAGTTCACCTCCCATACTCTTCCCCTATTATAAGAATAGCACAATTAAATTTTTTAGTCAAACAAAAAGTTTTCGTTTCTACAATTTTAAATAAAACTTTACATTATTTGATATTTAATTTAACAATTGTAGTTCCAACATTATTATAAAATAATTTATAATCAATTACATTTTTATTATGCTTTAAAGTCTTATGAGTTTGCTCTTTAATCTTACCAGTTCCAACTCCATGTATTATAGAAATTATTTCATTTTTCATTATAATATTATCTTTGATAAACTCATTAATCTTAATATTAGCATATCCACAATCATATCCATGTAAATCTAACTTAGGTAAATTATCTATAAAAATAACATTATTTAATTCCATTAAAAACATCCTCTACATCTTTTAAGCTATATACAGAATTTCTACTCCCTAATTTAGTAACTGACATTCCACCTGCAACATTAGCAAACTTAAGTATCTTATCCATATCCCATCCCATAGTTAAACCATAAACAAATGCTCCATGAAATATATCACCCGCACCAGTAGAGTCAGTTGGATTTATTTTAATAGAAGGAATAACTTTATTATTATAAGCACATCCTTTATCTTCTAAAGTAACAATAACATTATTAAAAGATTTAGAAGCAACATCTAAAGCCTTAAATAATGAATCATCGTCAATAATTTTAATATTACTAAAATTTTCTAAAAATACCTTAGAACATACTACATAAGTAACTCTCTTACCTAAATTAATAACTTCATCATTATTTTTTTCCGCATCCAAAACACTAATACAATTAGGATACTTATCTAATAATTTATTAGCCATATGTGTTTCATATCCATCCATTAAAATAATATCTGGATTAATATCCTCATCTATATCACTCATTATATAATCAGTTGGATGATAAGTAAGAGGAGTACGAGACCCATTCTTATCATTTACAATAATATAAGAAACAGTAGTCTTACCTCGCATTTCCAAATAAGAAGTATCAACACAAACACTTTCTAATTCCTTTTTAATATGATTACCATAATTATCATCACCAACAAGGCCTAAAAATGTAGTATCAATACCCCATTTACCTAATAAATAAGCAGCATTACTAGCCTGTCCTCCACCACATCCTACAATATTTTTTAACCTATTTTTTGTATTCTCTTCTGGATATTCATCCATATCTAACATAATATCAAAAGTTGCATGTCCTATACATAATACTTTCATAAAATCTATCCCCTTTAAAACCGATTACATATAAGTATATCACAACTTTCATTCAATTGGAACAGATAATGTTTGACTATTCAATCCATTTGCATAATATTCTGGTATATTTCCTTGTACTAATTTAATTGCAATAGGAATACTTGAAGTAACTTCTATAGTATCATTCATTATTGGAAGTATAACTTCCAGTTCAACACTTAAATCAACATAAACCTCAATTAAAGCATTATTAATACCATAATTAGTTATTTTAGTATTAATATTACTAGTAACACTACCTATTAATTCAAACCTAACAGGTATTCTCGGTCCTACATTAGAAAGTATTGAATTATTAAACATAACACCACTAGGTATTTTATATATAATACCTTTTTTTAAATCATTCATATTATAACTAACAGTAATACTTTCCGGTAAATCAAGTAACTCAACTTTACCCTCTTCTAATAACTTTAAATTATAAATAGCTGTATTAGTAGTAACAGTTAAAACTTTATTCACAATAACCGAATTAAGATCAATACTAGTAATATTTCCCTTATTATCATTAGTAATAGAAAATAAATTATCCACAGTTAAACTAGAAATTAACTTCTTACCAACCGCATCATTAATAATAACAGTAGCCATCTTCTTACACTCACTATTCGCAATTCTTAAAAGAACTGGTCTTATTCTATTATTAAATATCTTAAAGAATAATAAAACTCCAATATATATAAGTATAATAATTAAAATAATAACATTACTTTTTTTAATTTTTCTCATACCATATTTTATGTATTTATATAACTATTTAGTAAATAATAATAATGGTGAACAAAATGAAAATAAAAGAAATAATGTCTAAAAATATAATAAGTTGTAAATCAAATAATACCATATATGAAATAGCTAATCTTATGAAAAAACATAATATCGGTTTTTTACCTATTATAGATAAATCTTTAAAAGGAGTTATAACAGATCGAGATATAGTTGTAAAATGTCTATCCAATAATGATACCTTTATTTTACCTTATATTAATACTAATATAATAAGTATTGAAGAAAATAAAAATATAGAAGATGCATTAGAATTAATGAGTAAAAATAAAATAAAAAGATTAATTATTACCAAAGAAAAAGAAATAGTTGGTATCCTATCTCTTTCTGATATTATAAATAATACAAATATAAATACATTAAATACTATAAAAAATATATTTGAACTAAAAAATAATCAATTAAATAAAAATTCTGAAATTGATGATTTCTATTTATAATTAATCATTTTTATTTTCAAAAGATAATAAATTTTTAATATCTTTCGCACTTAATTTAGAAATTAAATTTTCTCCTCTATTATCTCCTTCAATAACCTTATCACTTAATAACTTTTTCTTATTTTGTAATTCTAATATTTTTTCCTCAATAGTACCAGTAGAAATTAGCTTAATAACTTCTACTTTATTTTTTTGTCCAATTCTATGAGCTCTATCTGTAGCTTGATTTTCAGCTTGAGGATTCCACCAAATATCCAAATGAATTACAACATCCGCACTAGTTAAATTAAGACCAGTTCCACCTGCTTTTAAAGTAATCAAGAAACAATTAGTATCATCGCTATTAAATTTATCAACTAACTCCATTCTCTTCTTACTAGGAACACTACCATCAATAACATAACTAGATATTTTATTATTTTTAAACTCTTTCTTAACTAAATCAATAGCCGTTTTAAAAGTAGAAAATAAAAGTATCTTATGTCCATTATCAATTAACTCTTTAACTACCTTAATTAAATTTTCTATCTTACTACTTTCTTCCTTATAATCATCAAACACTAATCTAGGATCAATACATAATTGTCTTAATTTTGTAAGAAGTTGCAAAATCATAAATCTAGCCTTTTCAATTCCTTCACTAGATATAATTTCATCCATCTCACGTCTTACTCTTAATACTTCAGCAGCATATAATTTTTTCTGCTTATCAGATAAATCAATATATATATTATTTTCAATCTTATCAGGAAGATCGGATAAAACATCTTGTTTCTTTCTTCTTAAAATAAATGGACTTATTTGTTTATTAAGTAAAGCAAGTAAATTATTAGTAGCATCATCATATTCTTTAATGCTATATTTTCTATGAAAAGCTTGCTCACTAGCTAAAAATCCTGGCATAATAAAATCAAAAATACTCCATAGTTCAATTGTACTATTTTCAATAGGAGTACCAGTTAAAGCAATACGACACACACTATTTATTTTTTTAACTACTTTTGTAATACCAGCACTAGGATTCTTAATATTTTGAGCTTCATCAATAATACATACTTTAAAATCCATATTTTTATATATTTCTTCATCTTCACGTAATAATCCATATGAAGTAATATAAATATTAGGATTATCATTTAATAAATGTTCATGTCTTTTATTCTTAAGTCCAGCAAATACTTGATAACATAAATTTGGAGCAAACTTTTTAAACTCATTTTCCCAGTTATAAACCAAAGAAGTAGGAACAACTATCAAAAACTTACTTTCACTATCTTCTTCAATTAATTTCTTTATAAAATAAATAATTTGAATAGATTTACCTAACCCCATCTCATCAGCTAAAATACATCCAAAACCACATTTATAAATATTATATAACCATTTAACACCAATCTCTTGATAATCTCTTAATATATCTTTCTCTTTCTTAGTTAATTTTAAATTGGTATTCTTATATTCATTAAAATTATTAATAAATTCATTAAATAAATTATCAGTTTTAATAATATTATAGTTACTTTTAAGAGAATCAATATATAAAGCCCTATACTTAGGTATAACCCCATTTTCAATATCATCACTACTCATATTCATAGTATCCATAAAACTATCTAACTCTTTTAAATTATCGTCTTCAATATTAATAATATCTCCACTCTTTAATTTAAAATATTTTTTCTTATTTTTAACAGAATCTAAAATAGCATCTAATTCACTAGCTTGAATATTACCTAAATCAAAAGAAAAATTCATAATATTATCTTTACCTATTGAAAAAGAAGATGTAATACTATTATTCTTAATAATATTAGTATCCTTAATTTTTTGAGAAGTATACACATCATACTTTTTAGCTAGTTCTTCTAAACCAAAATCCAAGAATTCTCCAATTTTATCAATATCATCAAGAATTATTTTCTTTTTATCAATAATAAATCCTATATTTAATACCTCATCAAGAACTTCATCTTCATATTCTTTATCCCTTAATATATTTGATACATCATCAAAATAGTCAATCTCTTCATCATTATATATAAACTTAATATTACATACAATATATTTCTTTAAATCAAAATATAACTTACAACTAGGCTTACTAGTAATTATAACCTTATCACTAACACTATCATCTAAAACAATTTGATCTTTAACAATAGGTAAAATACCCTTAATAAAAGAATCAAGATTACCTTCACTAAATAAAAGTTGTTTAATTTTATTTTCCACCATAATCTTTAATAACTCTCGATACTTTAAATTTAAATGATATATAATATTATCACATAAAACATATTCACAATCACTAGTTAATACTAAAGCATCACTATTTATATCAATATCAAAATAATATTCATTATCCTTTTTCTTTAAATTCATATTAAAAGGAAATTTATCATAAATACCAATTACATTTTTATCATTAAATTTAAAAGGTTTATTTTTAAGCAACTTCAATAAATTAGCAAAATCTTTATCCGATAAATAACTATTAAGTAAATTAGAATATCTAGCATTTCCCCTTTCATCAAAATAATCATATAAATAATCTAGAATTTTCTTATCATCACTACTAAAATAATGTTTATTAGGGTCATACGTAAATAATTTACCAAACTCTACTTTACCATCCAAATCCTTATAACATTCAAAAAAACTGCCTAATTTATTTCTTACTGAATAAAGTCTATCAGTACCAACCTTTAAAACTAATTGATATCCTCTATACGCAGTTGTAAACTCAATTTCTAAATTTACTTGCTTTTTAACTTCTCTTTTAATATCCTTAGGTTTAAACTTTTTTAAAATATCTAAAGAAATATTCATAAGTCTTTCCTTAGGATCTAAATGAAATATTTCATCTTTATAATTAATTAAACAAGCAGCTAAATGTTTACAACTTCTTGTAGATTTAAATTGTGGACAAGTACAACTTACATTATTAATACTTCCTTTAAATCCTTCAATTTTAACTCTATAAATATCATAAGTTCTCTCTGACTCCACATTAAAATTAAAAATATTATTATTACCATTTTGTTCTACACCAACAAATTCAATATAATGACTAAAATAAGATCTACCTTTCAAAAAATCAGAATTATTAACAATACTTTTAATTTTTAAAATATCATTATTCACACAAACCACCTCAAAAATTCAATTTATTATACATCAAAAATGACTTTTCTACAACCAAAAAAAGAATTATTTATCTAATTCTTCTAATATCCTTTCAATTCCCCGCCAAGAAAGTAAAGCACATTTTTTCCTATTAGGTTGACGATGAATATCATTATAAACAATAGCTTGCTCTAAAATATCAGCATCATATTCCTCTTCATCAATCATCTTTAAAAAATTATTAAGTATATTTTTTGCTTCTTCTTTAGTCTTACCAATAAGAGTTTCAATCATAATAGAAGTAGAACTAGTACATATTGCACACGCTTCACCATCAAATCTAATATCAGCAATTTTATCTCCATCAAACTTAACCATTAAATTAACTTCATCAATACAACTTTCATTATTCATATTGATAAACTTATAACTATCATCATTTATTAATCCTTTATTTTTAGGATTTTGAAAATGTTCAAGTATTATAGTTCTCTTTAAATCATTATCCATATATCCTCCATACAAAAAAAGATTTAAAATCTTTTTTTAAAATCCGCTTCTCTTTCTTAAGAATGATGGAATTATATCATCTTCTCCACCCTCTTCTTCATCATCTTCCTTTAAAGGAGATTTTAAAGGAGATTTTATAGGATTACTTACAGCATCACTAGGTTTCTTTTCACCTCTATTATAAGAGTGATATAAAGGTTCATTATTATTTCCCTCAAATCCAGTAGCAATTACTGTAACAATTATTTCATCATTCAAATTTTCATTAATAACTGCACCAAATATAGTATTAATATCCGTATTAGCACTTGATCTAATAACCTCAGCAGCTTCTTCAACCTCAAATAAAGTTAAATTAGATCCACCAGTAACATTTATAATAGCATCAGTCGCACCATTAATACTTGTTTCAAGTAATGGACTAGCAACAGCTTGATGAGCAGCCTCACTTGCTCTATTTTCACCAACACCAATACCAATACCAATTAAAGCACTACCACGTTTTTCCATAACAGTCTTAACATCAGCAAAATCCAAGTTAATAAGTCCTGCAACAGCAATCAAATCCGAAATAGATTGAACACCACGACGAAGTACATTATCAACTTCTTTAAATGATTCTAAAAGTGGTGTTGATTTATCAATTATTTCTCTCAATTTATCATTAGGAATAACAATCAAAGTATCAACATTTTTCTTTAATTCCTCAATACCAATTAAAGCTTGTTCCATTCTTTTCTTACCTTCAAAAGAAAATGGTTTAGTAACAATACCAACAGTTAAAGCGCCTAACTCTTGTGCAATAGAAGCAATAACGGGAGCAGCACCAGTACCAGTACCTCCACCCATTCCACAAGTAACAAAAACCATATCAGCTCCTTTTAGAGCATCTTCAAGTTCTTTCTTACTCTCTAATGCAGCTTCTCTACCTATCTCAGGTTTAGCACCTGCACCTCTTCCGCCAGTTAAAGCTTCACCTATCTGAATTTTAGTAGGAGCTTTAGAACAGTTTAAAACTTGTAGATCAGTATTAGCTACAATAAATTCAACTCCCTTAACCCCAGACTCTATCATACGATTAACAGCGTTCCCTCCGCCGCCACCGATTCCAACAACCTTTATTTTAGCTATTTGATCCATTTCTAATCCAAACATATCATAAATCCTCCCTATTCATTAAAGAAATATCCAAAAATTTTTCCTAACATAGATTCTGGATCATTCCTATTACTATTAGATGAAATCATTTTATCCGCTTCATCATCATTTATCATTGTAAAATCTTTACCTTTTAATTTTAGTTTACTAATAAAATATACGATATTACCAATACAAGCAGAATACTTACAATTTCTAATACCAGGAATTTTAATAACACCTAAATTCACCTGATTAGGAAATATCTCTTGAGCCAAATGTTCAAAACCTGCTGTATTAACAACACCACCTGTTATTATAATATAATCTATTTGCTTACTTGTCAAGTTATTTAATTCGTTTTTCGCAAGATTTAGTATTTCTTCTAACCTAGACATAACAATATCTGAAACCTCTAATTGATTAACTTTTAATATACCATCAGCACCTTTAATCTCATAAACATCATGTGTACTAGCATATTTTTTATGAGCAACCGCAAATTTTGTTTTTAATCTATTAGCTATATCATCATCTATCTTATACATATAAGCAATATCACTATCAATATTCTTACCACCCATATTTAATATTGAACTTTTAACAATAACATTTCTATTATAAATAGAAACAGATGTAACTTCACTTCCTATATTAATAATAGCAGCAATCTTATTTTCAAAATTATCATTTTTAAATGCATATAAATCGCCAATATTATTAAGTGAAATATCAATAACTTCAATACCAATATTTTCTAAAACACCTAAAACTGAATAAATATTTTTCTTAGGCACTGAAACAAGTACAGCACGACTATCAAGTACATTACCACTAATACCAACAGGATCAACTACTCCTTCATGACCATCAACTTTAAAATCTATTGGCAAAATAGTAACCATTTCCTTACCATTTAATGGTTTACTCTTCATAGCTACTTCAAGTGATTTCATTACATTATCATGAGTAATAACCCCTGATACATTAACACTACCCTTAATAATAGAATATTCAGCTAAATAACTAGGTACCGAAACTATTACTTTTTTAATTCTAGTATTTAACATATTTTCTACTTCATTAATAGCCTGTTTAATTGTAATACCTGCTAACTCAACATCAGTAATAAGTCCCTTCTTGATTCCCTTTGATTTACAAGAAGAAGCTGCAAGTAAATTTAATTTATTTTGACACAATTCACATACAACAACTTTGATACTATCAGAACCAATATCTAAACTTGTATATATATGTCTCATTAACATCACCTACAATCTATAATCAATTATACTATATTTTTTATAAAATTTAAAGAAAAACATGCAAATTTTAAAAAAAATAAGGTATAAACCTTATAAATAAATAGATTATTTTTCAATAAATATTTTTCTAGTTATAAAATTGTAAATCATTACTAAAATAGTTGCCCCTATTTTACATATCATATAGTAAATATTAAGTAAATCAGTACCAACATACAATATTATTTGATTAATTACAAGCCCAATCACACTAAAAATAACAAATAATAAAAACTCTCTAATTCCGCTTCTTTTAACATCAAATACCCAATAAATACTAAGAATATAATTTATAGTTAAAGATATAATAAAAGATATATTAGATGATATTAAATAGTAAATATTAAAATATTCTGTCAAAATAAATAAAACTAAAAAATCAACTATAGTAGCTACAACACCAACAATACCAAACTTAATTAACTGCTTAAATAATTTCATTTAACCTTCTTTAAAATGAAATATCTACAATCATAACTACATAATTCTTTAATATATTTATCTTTATACTTTATATCATTAATACGATTACAATTTTTATTAACCTTATCACAAAATCCCTTTAAACGTAATTTACCATAAGACCAATCACCTAAAATATAATCATAATTATCAAAATAATCAGTATATAATTCCTTAACCTTATCAAGTTCAAAACCATCTTTATAATTTTCCATTAATTCATATTCACAATTATTAATTTTCATAATTTCACCGATTTAAGTATAACAACTTTTAAGAAAAAAAACAACTACTTCTTCTTTATCGAATAAGTAGCAAGTTTAATAGTACTAATATCACTTATCATACTATTATAAATATCTTCAATATGCATACTCATCTGCACTCTCTAATCACCTCTACTTAAATAATATCAAATATTAATTCTTACATGTGAAATTCGACAAAACTAGAAAAAATTAGTATTTTCATTATTTATTATTTAAAAGTAGTATTTTTTTTAAAATTATAGTATAATTAAACTGGTGATGTAATGAACTATCCAACAAACTTTAAAAGCAATAATTATAATTACATATACAGTAATAGAGGAATGGGTTTAGAAGATGATTTAAATAATACCAACAAATATTATTTAGAAACAGATAAAGCAGTAATATATAAAAAACCAACACCCATTACCATAAATAAAGTAGATTATAAATCAAGAGATAATGCAGTTATTAAAGAAGCACATTTTAAAATACCATCAACAACAGATTATAATGGTGTATACAAAGGAAAATATATTGATTTTGAAGCTAAAGAAATTCAAAGTAAAACTAGTTTTCCATTAACTAATATTCATCCTCATCAAATAGAACATTTAAAAAAAATTACTGAACATGGTGGAATTGGATTTATCATAGTTAGATTTACTACCCTAAATGAAACATATTATTTAAGTTACAAAAATTTCAAAGAATTTTTAGATAAATTTTCTAGAAAATCAATACCAATAGAATACTTTAAAGAAAAAGGATATTTAATAAAAGATAGTTTAAGGCCAAGAATAGATTATTTAAAAATAGTTGATAAGGAGTTAGGTGATTTAAATGGCAAATAAAAAAACAATAAAAAAAAGTAGTACAACAAAAAGTAAAAGAAGTAATATTACTCCTCCAAAAAAGAGTAATATATCTTATTCAGCAAAAAATACAAAATTTGAAACAAATAATAAAATACCATCAAAAGCAAAAAAGAAGAAAAAAATTAATTCAAAATTAATAACACTAGGAGTATTAAGTCTAAGTGTAATAATCTTAATAGTATGTTTCATTTTAGGATTCAAATTTAAAAAGTTAATTAAATATGGATTTATAATTTTTATAATTAATATAATATATTTAATAATACGTTCAATAATAAAAGGTAGAAAACTCGATCCAGTTCTTAGAAAAAAGAGAAGAAAAAAACATCTATTAATATTCCTTTTAGTATTTGTAAGTGGAATAATATTATCAACTGTATTTGGAATAATTTTCTATTTCTATATAGCAAGTAATGCACCAGATTTTGATCCACAAGCATTATATGTATCAGAACCAAGTGTAATGTATGATGCAAATGGAAACGAATTTGCCAAAATAGGAGCCGAAAAAAGAGTTATTGTAAGTTATGAAGACTTACCAGAAGTATTAATCGATGCCATTGTCGCAACCGAAGATTCTAAATTTTTCGCACACAACGGAGTTGACTGGGCAAGATTCTTAAAAGCATCTGCTCAACAATTAATGGGACGTGATGTCAGTGGTGCATCAACACTAACAATGCAAATATCAAAAAATGCCTATACATCAAAAGAGTCATCAGGAATTAAAGGTATAATTCGTAAATTTACTGATGTATATATTTCAACATCAAAAATAGAACCAAAATATTCCAAAGAAGAAATCATGGAATTCTATGTAAATAGTTATTTCTTAGGTAACAACTCATATGGTGTTGAACAAGCATCACTTACCTACTTTGGAAAAAGTACCAAAGATCTAAATTTAGCCGAAGCAGCCATGATAGCAGGATTATTTCAAGCTCCTGGTAAATATAATCCATATACTAATCCAAAAGCAACCGAAGAAAGAAGAAAGCAAGTATTATATTATATGAAACGTCATGGATACATAAATGATCAAGAATATAAAATAGCTAAACAAATGACTGTTGAAAAAATAGTAAAACCTAAAAATACCAATGCTAATGGAGAAGCAACAAGTGATAATAAGTATCAAGTATTTATTGACTTAGTAGCCAATGATGTTGAAGAGGTAACTGGTAATAATCCATACGTTACTTCTATGGAAATATATACAACATTAGACCCAGAAAAACAAGATTATTTAAATGGTATAACAGATGGTTCAAACTATCAATGGGAAAATGAATACGTTCAAACCGGTGTTGCAGCAATTGATATAAAAACAGGAGCAGTAATAGCAGTTAGTGGTGGTAGAAATTATGCACCAATGGGATTAAATAGAGCAACAGATTTAAAAAATCAAATAGGTTCTACCGCAAAACCATTATATGACTATGGTCCAGCTATAGAATACAATAACTGGAGTACATATCAAGCATTAGTAGATGAACCAAGTCATTACTCAAATGGAGTAGAAATTCACAACTGGGATGGAGGATATAAAGGATATATGACAATGCGTGAAGCATTAGCTCAATCAAGAAACATTCCAGCTCTTAAAACATTTAAAAAGAATAACAAAGAAAATGTATTAGAATTTGTAAATAATTTAGGACTACATCCAGAAGAAGGATTACATGAAGCTCATGCAATCGGTGGATACAATGGAGAATCTCCATTAAGTATGGCAGCTGCCTATGCTGCATTTGGAAATGGTGGATATTATACTAAACCATATAGTTTTACAAAAATAATTTATAAAGATACAAATGAAGAATATACAAATCAAATCGAAAAAACAAAAGCTATGAGTGAAGAAACAGCCTATATGATATCAGATATGTTAGTAACAACAGGACAACAAGCAATGGGAAGATACAACAATATTAATGGTGTTCAATATGCTGCCAAAACAGGTACAACAAACTTTGATGAAAAGAAAAAAGAAGCAATGGGACTTGCTAATACCAATGCAGTTAATGACTATTGGGTAGTAGGATTTAATACTGAATATGCCGTTGCAATGTGGTACGGATATGATATTCCATCAAAAGAACATCATAATGACCTTATGTCCGCACAACACGAAAGATTATATCAAGCTATAGGAAAAGGCTTCTACACTTCAAATAACACATTTACGATGCCAGCTGGAGTATCAAGAGTTGAAGTGGAACTAGAGTGTCCTGAACCTACTCTACCAAGTGAATACACACCAAGTAATTTAAGAAGAACAGAATTATTTGTTAAAGGAACAGAACCAACAACACAGTCAACAAGATTTGCAAAATTACAAGATGCATCAAACTTAAATGCAACTAATGTTGAAAATGTTGTAACAATTACATGGAATAATGCAACAAATCCAGAAATAAATAGTGAAAGTTATCTAAGATCATATTATCGACCAGTATTTGAAAATGATGGATACTTAAATTCATTTGTAAGTAGTCGCTTATCTTATAATGCATCCACTTTAGGAGAATTTGGATATGACGTATATAGAAAAGAAAACAGTGGTACACTAACTCATCTAGGATTTACCAAAGAAAATAAATTCTCAGTTGAAGTTAAAGAAAATGGCAATTATACATATGTAATAAAAACAGCTTATTCAAATTTCAAAAATAATGCAAGTGAAGGTAAATCAGTTAGCTTAAAAGTAACCATTGCAACTAAAACTGAAGAAAAAGATACAAATAAAGATAAAGATACGAACAAAAATCAAACAACTGATAATACTAACAATAATAATAATAATAATAATAATAATAATAATAATAACAATAATAATAACAATAGTAACAATAATAATAACAATAGTAACAATAATAACAATAATAACAATAATAACAATAACAATAAAGAGAATGGCAATTAACCACTCTCTTTATTTAAAATAAAATAACTCTCAATGAGTTATTTTTCACTATTATCAAATAATAAATGTTTATTTTGCATATAATATTGAATACCAGAAATAATTGATAAAACAGTAGCAATAAATAATAAGAAATCAGCAATTCTTAAATTATATAACTCAAATGGTAAATTATAGAATAATGTTAAACTTATTCCAACCATTAAACATATAGTCTTAAGTTTACCAGATTTAATTGCTGCAACTACTTTACCCTTACTAGCTGCAATCATTTTAATAGTATTAACAATAGTATCTCTTAAAATTATAATAATTGGTATAATAGGATGAATAAATCCACTAGCTGATAAAATAATTAAAACAGAATTAACTAACATCTTATCTGCAATCGCATCCATTAATTTTCCAAAATCAGTAACCATATGATTTTTTCTAGCTAGATAACCATCCAAAAAATCTGTTAAAGAAGCAATAATAAATAAAACGCCAGCTATTAAATACTTAACATCTACAACAATTCTTTCATTAATAAATAGCTGTGGAATATTAATACCAGCTGATTGAAAAGGAAAAACCAAAAATATAATAATAATAACTGATAAAAAAATTCTTAAAATAGTAAGTTTATTAGGCAAATTCATAAATAACCTCCTCAGTATAACTTATTAAATTATTGTCACCTTTTGAATCATTATTAAAAAATAAAAATAAACAATAAACAATAATGCCAACAATCAAAATAATTAAAATATATATTAATATTTTAGGAATATTTTTTTGTTGCTTTTTCACAATTGTATAAGGTGAAACAACTGAAGGAGCCTTTTTAACTTCATTACCTTTATTAGCACTTTTAATATCATCAATAGATATTTTAGATGTATAATCAAACAAATACTCATTAAATTCTTCTACCATAGAATCTGAATTTAATCCTAAATATTTAGAATAATCGCGAATATAATATTTTAAATATAATACATCTTTAAAATAATCCTTATCCCCTTCCTCTATTTTTTGTAATATAGAAGGTTCTATTTTTAAATCTTCTGATGCTTCTTCAATAGTAATTTCCATCTTTTCTCTGGCATCACGTAATTTCTCTCCAATCTCTTTCATTTAAACCTCTATTCTATAATAATTAATACTTTATAAGCCATGTTCTGTACCACTAAGTGGTGACAAACATTTATCTATCCTAAGATCCTCGAATCAGTTCAGTTCCCTATCGAGGTTCCCCTACCAAAATTTGGGTTTCTCACTCACGGGGTTTACCACGTTCCACTTTCTTTATTTCTAAAGAACATCGTCACTATGGCACTTTTATACCTAATCTAACCATATCAAATTAACTTAGGTTATTTCAGAGCCGTTAGTATTACTACTACCTAAGGTTATTTTTTCCCTTAGCGTGAACACTACAATCATCACAGACTGTGTGAGCATGGACTTTCCTCTACATAACAAGTATGCAGCGTTTGTCAAAGCATTAATCTTTACTATAAATATATTTTTCTAAATTAGATAAACGACGTAAAACATCAGCATTCGTAGAATTTCCTTCATTATTACTATTTTCAGTTAACACCTCAATTTTAGTCCTTAAATTTCTAACTTCCTGTTTTAAATGAATATTATCTTCAAGTAAATCTTTTTTTTCTTTTTCTAAGTCATCTATAATAGATTTCATTTCTTCATAATCTTTAATAATAACATCTAGATATCTATCAACTTCCTGTGGACGATATCCTCTTGTATCTATTTTAAATTCCTTTTCTAAAATATCACGACTAGAAAGTACAATACGATCTTGATACATATTATTCACCTCATCTTTATTCCAAGACCATTATATAAAAAAAATACATATTTGTCAATTTAAAAAGCGAAAAAAGGATATAATCCTTTTATCTAAAAAATATCATATAAATTAAAAATCCAATAAATATTGTACTCATTACAATACCATTAATTCTATCTGTTTTACCAGATTTATATTTAACACCTAATGCAATAGATATCAATACTCCACCTATTAATCCTCCAATATGAGCAACATTATTAATACCACTAGAAATATATCCAATAAATAAATTAATAACAATTAAAGGAATTATTTGTGATTTAATAACACCACCCAAATATACACGATAATGATATCCAAAATATACTAAAGCACCCAAAAGTCCAAATATCGCACCACTAGCTCCAACAGAAATACCATTATCAGCTAAAAATAACATTGAAAGCAAATTACCACATATACCACTAACAATATAAATAATTAAATACTTCACTTTTCCAAAAAAACTTTCAAGTTGTGGTCCTATAACATATAAAGAATACATATTAAATAATAAATGAAGTAGTCCACCATGTAAAAATATACTAGTAAAAATTCTTAAATAATCACTTATATCTCCCATCTGATTACCATTTACTAAAGCACCATACTTATAAAGAACATTAGCATCAAAATCAAAGAACTCTTTTCCAACTAAAGCTATAAAAAAATATAAAACCACATTTACAAGTATTAAAGCATAAGTAACAACAGGCATCTTTTTAGAAAATACATCATCAACCTTTTTGCTCTCCTCTAAATTCTTATGATTAATATCATTTGTCAACTTTAAAAATAATTCAAGTCCTTTAGTATCATCTTTCTCAATCTCCAAAATATTTGGAAATACACTAGTAATACTCTTATATTTAGCTATATCATCAAAATTCTTAATATTAACACACTCAATATTATTAACATTACTTTCCTTAATTTCAACATTATCACCAAGATTAATAAAAATACTTAAAGTATTCATCTTAAAAGAAAACATCTTTCTTTTAATCTTTTTAATAATCTGTTTTGTTCTATATAAATCCATATCTAACTGTTCATTATTATGAATATAATTACTAACAATTCTTATAATCTTATAATCTGCATCATGCTTTTCAAGCCATATTTCATCTTTCGCACCATGAAGTAATACAGGATTATAACCTTGTTCAGTAATAAAATAATGAATAAGTCTCATAACAATTTCATCATTTTCACTTAAAGTAATATTCACACTCATCACCCGTAATAATATTTTATTACATTTCATAAAATAAGTAAAGGGGGTATAAATGAAAAAAATATTTAAATTTCTTACTATTTTACTACCTTGGTTCATAGGAGGAATAATATTTAATAATAATCAACTATTCTATAAATCACTGAATAAACCATTTTTCGCACCACCAGGATGGCTATTTGCAATTATTTGGCCTATTCTTTATATATTAATAGCTTTAAGCATCTATAAAATAAACAATAAAGATAAAAACTATCTAAAAGCACTAATAATAAACTATTTCTCAAATCAAATATTCAGTTTTCTATTTTTTACCTTAAAAAGTCCTTTTCTAGCCCTTATAGATACTATCATAGTATTAATTAGTTCACTATATCTATATCTAGAATCAAAAAAAGATAATCAAACATCAGCTAATTTATTAATACCATATATAATTTGGAATACATTTGCAACCATCCTTATCATATCAATATATCTATTAAATATATAAAAAAAACTAATCACTAGTTTTTTTATAATTATCTATTATTTTCATTTCTTCTTTAGTAAACGGATAATTCAAATTATTAATTTGTGCCCAAATACCTAATAAATCAGTAATTTTAATGTCTAAATTTATCTCCAAATATTTATCCATTTCAAACTCTTTTAATAATTTAATACCATATTCAATATTATTACTGTTAAATATCTTATCTAATTCTTGTCTTTTTCTAAAATAAGATAAGTTTTTAACTAAATATCCATATTTCATAATACCATCTTTTAAAGAATCATCTAACTTAAAATCTAATACAGTTGCAAACCTAATAGCCCTAAGAATTCTTAAAGCATCCTCTTGAAGCTTATTAGATACATCCCCTACACATTTAATTACTTTATTATTTAAATCAATAATACCATCCATTAAATCAATAATATTACCATCTTTATCCATACATATTGTATTAATAGTAAAATCACGCCTTAATAAATCTTCCTCTAATGTATTAACATATTCAATTTTTGATGGTCTACGATTATTAATATAATTAATATCCTTTCTAAAAGTAGTTATCTCATATATTTTATTATTATACTTAATCTTTAAAGATCCAAAATTATTATCTACAATATCAAATAACCTTATTAAATCATTGTCTCTTGCACTAGTACAAATATCATAATCATCAGATTTCATTCCAAGTAAATAATCTCTTACAAAACCACCAACAATATAAGCATCAAATTTATTACTATTTAATATATTTAAAATATCATATACATCTTTATTCATAAAATCACCATAAAAGAAAAAAACTTTAGTTATAAAACTAAAGCATTAATTTAAAGCATCTTTTAATTTAGCTCCAACTTTAACTGAAACAGCTACTCTTGCAGGAATATTAACTGGTTCACCAGTTCTTGGATTACGTCCAACTTTAGCATCTTTCTTAACAGCATTAAAAGTACAGAAACCAGTTAAAGCAACTTTTTTAGAATCTTTAAGTCCTTTTACTACTCCTCCCATAAATGCATCAAGTGCACGAGCAGCATCAGCTTTTGTAAGTCCAGCTTCTTCTGCAATATAATTTACTAAATCTGTCTTTGTCATAATTTACCTCCCTCTAAGTAAGATATCTTTCTTACAATTTAATATTACCATATCCATATATTAAAAGCAAGCAATTTTAACGATTTTTTTAATAAAAAATAAGAAATTTACAAAAACTAATTTTTTTTAAATAAATTTAAAATTTATTATTGACTTATTATATAATTATATAATATAATATTGATTGCGAAGCAGCAAACTTTAGAATTTTTAATGTGTTTATTACCAATTGGGATTAAGTAACCTGCTGCGAGGTGAAATATTTTAAATAAACACCCTAATAAATTTGTAAAGAAAATCTTCTTCGTAAGAAAGGAGAAAAATATGTCAAGATACACAAATTCAAGTTATCGTAAAAGTCGTCATTTAGGTTTTTCAATTCTTGAAACTGGAAAAGAACTAGCTAAAAAGCCATATGGTCCAGGTTTACACGGACAAAAGAAAGCTAAAAAACTATCTGAATATGGTGTTCAATTACAAGAAAAACAAAAAGTTAGATTTATGTATGGTTTAAATGAAAAACAATTCAGAAGAACATTTAATGATGCAGGTAAAATGAAAGGTGTTCATGGTGAAAACTTACTTAAACTTCTAGAAAGTCGTCTAGACAATATGGTATATCGTATTGGATTTGCTACTACTAGAAGAGGAGCAAGACAATTAGTAAATCATGGACATATCACAGTTAATGGTAAAAAAGTTGACATTCCATCATACAGATGTAAAGTTGGAGATGTAATTAGTCTTAAAGATAATGACAAAGAATTAGCTATTGTTAAATCTTCATTACAAGCACTAAACAAAAGAGTTGAATTCATTAAATATGATGAAAATAAAATGACAGCTACATTAGTAAGATTACCTGAAAGAAACGAATTAAATGCTGATATTAATGAATCATTAATCGTTGAATTTTACAACAGATAAGAATAATATTAAATTATTATTCTTTTTTTATATATTTTTTTTTAATTTTATAGTAAAATAACCATGAGGTAAAAAATATGAAAAAGAAAAAAATTATAATAATATCATTATCGTCAATAACAGTAATATTGGTAACAGTAGTAATAGCTATAATTATCCACAAACCAAATCAAAAAAGCATTAATAATACTAACAAACAAGAAAAAATAAATCAAATAGAAAAAAATAAAACTAAAAATAATACTACTACAGATATCGAAACTATCAATGAAAATACTAAAAATGATAACACAGAAAATATAGATCAAAATAATACTGAAAATACTGATAATACCGATAATACAAATAATCCAAATACAAACAATAATAACACCAATAATATAAATAACAATAATTCAAATAATAATAATTCAAGCAACAATACAAACAACAACAGCAATAATAATATTTCAAACAATAATAACAATACTAATAATAATTCAAATACTAATACAAACAATAATAACAATACTAATAATAATGAAAATAATAGCAATACAAACGACAACAACACTAATAATAACAATAATCAACCAGCTACAAATAATGGGTACTATATTCAAACAACAGCACATGAAGTATTAAACTTAGTAAATCAAGCAAGAGATGAATTTGGATTATCACCACTAACATGGAATAATACATTAGAATCAGCTGCTAAACTAAGAGCTAAAGAAATTGTAAATACTTTTGATCATGTTAGACCCGATGGTACAATGTGTTTTACAGCTTTCAATGTAAGTTTTATGAGTGCTGGTGAAAACATTGCTGCTGGACAACCAAATGCTCAAACAGTTTTTGATGCTTGGATGAATTCTCCAGAACATAGAGCAAATATATTGTACGAATCATTTACTGAAATGAGTATTGGCCTATACTATTATCCAGATGATGAATATCATTATTACTGGGCACAATTATTTATTGGAAACTAAAAAGAATGGAAACCATTCTTTTAATTATACTTATATTTAAAATAATTAAGTGTTAAAACCTTATCAGAAATATAAAATTTATCATTAACTATTTTATTAATTCTTTGAATATATTCATCTGTAACCTCTTCATCAGTTAAACTAACATAATTACCATTTACAGCCTTATAAATACACTTATCAGTTATCCAACTTCCATTATTAAATATAACAATACTTTCACTATCTGAAAACAAATCAGTACCCATATAATCTCTTGGATCATAATTTAAATTAAATAAATTTGCAATCGTTGGTAAAATATCAAATGTAGATGCAGTTTTACTAATTACTTTTCCTTCAGTTGCACTATTATATATAATAAATGGTAACTTATCAATATTATAATTTTCTAATCTATCATAACTAGATGCCTCATTTATTTCTGAATAACTCATCTTAAGAGGATGATGATCACCAAATAATACAAATACAGTATCATCTAATTTACCTTTTTCTTCTAAACTATTCATTAAAAATTCAATACCAGCATCTAATTCCATAGCTTTTGCTATATATCTTTTAACATTACTACTATATGGTAGTCCCTTTACTCTATCCCAATACTTTTGAGTTAAATAAGTATCATAATCATATGGAAAATGAGTACTAGAAGTAATAACAAAAGTAAAGAACTTATCCTTATCAATATAATATTCTAAACTATTCTGAAATAACTCTAAATCACTAGGCCAACCAGTATGATTAATAATATTTAAAGGATCATGATCTAAATATAATTGAGAACCCATATTTTTATGTAGAATAGTTCTACTATAAAATTCATCTTTCCAATTATGATATGAAGAAGTATAATAACCACTATTATTAAATAAATTAAATACACTACTAGAATAATTATTATTTAAATATGAATTTGGAGTACAAACAGTTGAAGATGGAATAATAGAAGTTTCTGAAATATACTCACTCTCCCCTGTCGCACAACTATATATAGGAGCATAATAATTATCAAAATACCATCCTTCAGTTTTTAATTTATATAAAGTAGGTGTTAAATCTTCATTAATGGCCATAATATCAAATGCTTCAATCATAATATATACTAAATTCTTACCTTCAAAAATACCAGTATATTCATTCTTATTAGTAATATCTTGATTTATAAAATAATTATGTACATCTTTAATTATTTGATTAGTCTCATTATCTATTTTTTTTTGCCATTTAGTATCATCAATATGTCTTTCATAATCAATAACTACTTCATCATCTATAACTTTCTTCTTAGTTTCCTTATTCTTCTTATCAATAACCAATTCATAACTATCATCATCACTAAACATATTAATGATATCTCTTTCTAAGAATTTAACAAGTCCAAATTGTTTTAAAGATAATTCAATTAATGTTGGTGACTTATACAATTGTAAATTAGATTTTATTTGCTTTTTATTTTGAAAAAATGGAATTATTAAAGTTAAATAGCCTAAAATATAAACCATAATAATCACAACTAATTTCATAATAAAAGATTTTATAGTAGTTTTCTTATGTTCATATTTTCTTCTTCTAACTATAAAATATATAATTAAAAATATAAATGGTAATAATAATAACGAATATTCTACCTTAATACAACTAATAAACTCTTTAACCTGTGATTGAACACGAGCAAGTCCACTATTAGTAGATGCACTTAAAGACATATAATTACCAATTAAATTTTTAAAAGTTAATTGTAATATTCCATATAATCCATATATAAATACAATAAATGACATAAATATTTTAGCTAAGAAAGACTTAAAAAATTGTAATATAAATGCAAATATCAAAGAATAAAATAAATCAAAAAGTATTATTCTAATTATCTCTATTCCAATACCTGAAAAAGCAATTATTTTAAAAATAAATTCAATAAATAATATACTTAAAAATAATATTAAAAATATACTAACAAACTTTTTTAAATGCTTCTTTTTCATACTACCTCTTTAATTCTTTTAAAAATATTATTTCTTAACTATCTTATCAATTCCACCCATATAAGGTCTTAGTACTTCCGGAATACTAATACTTCCATCTTCATTATAATTATTTTCTATAAAGGCAATTAAACCTCTTGGAGTAGCAAGTACAGTATTATTTAAAGTAGATACTAAATAATTACCATTATCACCCTTTGCTCTTATTGATAAACGTCTTGCTTGAGCATCACCTAATGTAGAACAAGATCCTACTTCAAAAAATTTCTTTTGTCTTGGACTCCATGCCTCAACATCACATGATTTAACCTTTAAATCAGCTAAATCTCCACTACAACATTCAAGAGTTCTAACAGGTATATCCAAACTTCTAAAGAATTCTACAGTATAACTCCACATCTTATTATACCAATCCATAGCATCTTCTGGCTTACACAAAACAACCATTTCCTGCTTTTCAAATTGATGTACTCTATATAAACCTCTTTCTTCAATACCATGAGCTCCTACTTCTTTTCTAAAACATGGTGAATAACTAGTTAAAGTAATAGGAAGTTCACTTTCTTTAACAATCTGCCCTTTAAATTTACCAATCATAGAATGTTCACTAGTACCTATTAAAAATAAATCTTCATTCTCAATTTTATACATCATTGCATCCATCTCTTCAAAACTCATAACACCATTAACAACATCACTATGAATCATAAAAGGTGGAATACAATAAGTAAATCCCTTATTAATCATAAAATCTCTAGCATACGAAAGCATTGCTGAATGAAGTCTAGCTATATCACCCATTAAATAATAAAAACCATTACCACTAGTTCTACCAGCACTCATCTTGTCTAATCCAGATAAAGCTTCAATAATATCTGCATGATATGGAATTTCATATTCAGGAACTATAGGATCACCAAATTTTTCAATTTCAACATTATGAGTATCATCTTCCCCAATAGGTACAGAATCATCAATAATATTAGGAATTATTAACATCTTATCCCTTAATTCTTTATTTAAGTTATTTTCCTCATCTTCAAGAACAACTAATCTTTCATTGATTTTAACAACTTCTTCTTTAATTTTATTAGCTTCATCTACTTTTTTATCACGCATTAAAGAACCAATTTCACCACTTTTAGTATTTCTTTCTTGTCTTAAATTATCTCCCTCCAATTTTAAATCTCGTATTTTTTTATCAAGTTCAATAACTTCATCTACTAAAGGTAACTTATGATCTTGAAACTTTTTCTTGATATTTTCTTTAACTATTTCACTATTTTCTCTTACAAATTTAATATCTAACATATTATCATCCTTTCATTTTTATACAAATAAAAGACTAAGTATAGGAGTGAATAATCACGGTACCATCCTACTTTAGTCTTAACTTATTTAACGATATTAACCGGAAATACTTTTAATATTTCATTCAAGATTAGATTCATAAAACATTATTAACTAGTTTCCACCATATACTAGCTCTCTATATAATAATTATTCTATTACTATTATCTATCATCATTTTAATTCATATTCAATTATTCTTAAATTAGGAAGTTCTAACTTAGACATATCCCCATCTTCTGGAATAGGTCTTAAACTATAATGAATAGCACGTAATATTGCACTATGCGTAACAACTAAAACATTCTTATCACTATATTTTATTTTAATATCCTCTAAAAATTCCGATACTCTCATTAATAAATCCTGTACTTTTTCAATACCATTTGCATCAGTATTCAAAAAGAAATTCCAGCATTTAACAGTATCAACTTCATCAATAGAAGCACCCTCGCACATTCCCCAATCTCTTTCAATTAATCTATCATCAATATTAATAGGAAATTTATCATTAGTAATTATCTTAGCTGTATCCTTAGCCCTTCTTAAAGGTGAAGAAATAACTACATCAATATTTAATTTACTAACTAATGATTGTAATTTCTTAGCTTCACTAATACCATCTTCATTTAAATCAGCTTCTGTTTGCCCTTGAACTAAACCATATTTATTTTTATCAGTTTGTCCATGTCTAACAACATATAATATCATTAATCTCTTCCTTCTGGTTTCATAGTTGGGAAAAGAATTACATCTTTAATTGATGGTTGATCAAAAGCAATCATCATTAATCTATCAATACCAAAGCCAAGTCCAGATATTGGAGGCATTCCTTGTTCCATAGCTAATAAGTAATCTTCATCCATATCCATAGTCTCATCATCACCTGCATCTTTAGCTTTTAATTGATCTTCAAATGAGTTTCTTTGTATTTCTGGATTAACAAGCTCAGAATATGCATTACATATCTCACTACCGCATACAACAACTTGGAAACAATCAGCAATATTTGAATTATTATCATTACGTCTAGCAAGTGGCTTTAATACTGCAGGATAATTATACATAACAACAGGTCCAACAATATTAGCACGCAATAATTTCTTATATAAGAAATCAGTTAACTGCGCAATAGATTTATACTCTTCCATATCCTTTAAAGAATAAAAACCTTTTTCAACAACTTTATTCTTATATTCATTAATATCTGTTTCCTTAACAAATTCAAATCCTAATATTTCAGTTAACTTTTCAACATAATTAATTCTTTCAAAATCAGATGAAAAATCTAATTCATGTCCTTGATAAGTAATAATCTCACTACCAGTTAAAAACTTAATAGAATCTCTTAAAAACTTTTGAAAAAACTTAACATTATCTTCAAAATTCCAGTACGCACAGTACCATTCAACTTGTGTAAATTCTGGATTATGTTGAGGATCCATACCTTCATTTCTAAAACATCTAGCTACTTCATATACACGATCATATCCGCCAGCAATACACTCTTTTAAATAACACTCAGGAGCAATACGAAGATTACACTCTAAATCCAAAGCATTATAATGTGTATAAAAAGGTTTCGCACTCGCACCAGATACACTAGTTTGAATAACAGGAGTTTCAACCTCTAAAAATCCATAATCATTCAAATAATTTCTTAAAAATAAATAATATTTACTTCTACCTAAAAATACTCTTCTTGATTCCTCATTAGTAATTAAATCAACATATCTTTCACGATACTTAGTTTCAATATCATTAAGTCCATGAAACTTTTCAGGTAGTGGTCTTAAAGCCTTACCTAAAAACTCAAAACTTTCTACTCTTAAAGTTTTTTCACCAGTTTGAGTAGTAAATATCTCACCACGAGCTCCAATAAAATCTCCACTATCAATTAATTTCTTCATAAATTGATAATTATCTTCACCAAGTAAATCAATCTTAAACTCTAATTGAAAATTATCTTCAATATCTCTAATTTTAACAAAAGATAATTTTCCCATCTTTCTTAAAAAAGTTGCTCTACCACAGACACTAACATTCTTAGTACCATCTTCTAAATTTTTAGCTTCACTCAAAGTATGAGTACGTTCAAATCTTTCTGGATAAGGATTACATATCTCACCTATCTCCTTTAGCTTATCTCTTCTAACTATTTCTTGTTCTGATAATTGTCTCATAAAAATCACCTTTTTCCTATATATAATATCATATTTTTAATTTTTTTTATACTCTTTTAAATAATTATCTAATAAATTTATTAATTCTTCCTTAGTATTTGTTTTAAATATTTCTTGTTTTAATTCCTTAGAACCATTTAAACCTTTTAAATACCATGCCGCATGACTACGTATCTCTAACATTGCTACCTTCATTGGTTTAGTATTAACAAGTAAATCTAAATGTCTTTTAATCATATTTATTTTTTCTTCAAGTGTTACTTCTTTAGGTAAAATACCTTTTTCTAAGTAATCAACACATTCTTTAATTAGCCATGGATTACCAAGTATTCCCCTACCGATCATAACAGCATCACAACCAGTTTCATCCATCATTCTTTTCGCATCATAACATGAATTTATATCACCATTACCTATTACAGGAATAGATACAGCTTCTTTTACTTGTTTAATTATATTCCAATCAGCTTTACCTGTATACCCCTGTTTCCGAGTACGAGGATGAACTGTAATAGCACTCGCTCCAGCCTTCTCAACAATTTTAGCAATCTCAACAGCATTAATACTTTCTTCATCCCATCCACTACGTATTTTAACAGTAACTGGTACACTAGATACTTCTACAACACTTTTAACTATTTCATAAACTTTATCAGGATTTTTTAAAAGAGCACTCCCAGCTTGTGCAGAAACTGCTACCTTAGGTACTGGACACCCCATATTAATATCAATTATATCTGGATGCATATGTTCTAAGATGTATTTAGTAGCAATTACAAAAGATTCCTTATCACTACCAAATATTTGCTGCGAAATAGGTCTTTCAAAATCAGTAACATAAAGCATATCTTGAGTTTTCTTACTACCATACATAAGTGCTTTATCACTAACCATTTCAGCTACTATTAAGCCACATCCCATTTCCTTAATAATAGTTCTATATGCACTATTACTAATACCAGCCATAGGAGCCATTACAACATTATTTTTAATAACCACATTACCAATTTTAAACATAACATCACCAGCACCATAATTATACTAAAAAATCCTTTATTTTTCAAGGATTTTTATTTATTTCTATTGTATTTTATATTCATTAATAGTATAATTACTTCTAGGAAATATTTAATAGTTGAGTACTTGCCAACTTTATAATAATTTTTAAATAAAGGAGGCTTGATATTATGAAGAAAAAAGATTTACTAATATCTTTTCAACTTATAATTATCATTTTATTAATAATATCAATAATGATATTATGCATAAAAAAATAGTACTCAATCTGCGATAGATTAAGTACCTTTCAAAAATATTTGGGAAGTACTCAACGTGCAAAAATTAAGTATTTCCTCTTTTTTATTATATTCAAGTTTCCTTGACAAATACATGATAACATTTAATTCATTATTTGTCAATTTTTTTATTTAATTTTTAACCTCTACCATTTCATAAGCTTCAATAATATCTCCAACTTTAATATCATTGAAATTAGCTATAGTTACACCACATTCTAAGCCTTTTTTAACCTCTTTAACACTATCTTTTTCTCTTTGAATAGAATTAATTTCTCCATCATAAATTACAACACTATCTCTAATAACTCTCGCTTTAGCATTAGATTTAATTACTCCATCAAGAACATAAGATCCAGCTATAACACCAACCTTAGAAAATTTAAATAATTTTCTAACTTCAAGTGAACCAATAACCTTCTCTTCATAAACAGGTTCAAGCATACCTTTCATGGCAGCTTCCATCTCTTCAACTGCTTTATAAATGATATCATAAAGTCTAATTTCAACACCTTGATCTTTAGCATAATCCTTAATTTTATTGTTAGGTCTAATATTAAATCCTATAATAACAGCATTAGAAGCACTAGCTAAAACTATATCACTTTCTGTAATAGCACCAACACTACTTCTTATTACTTTAACCTTAACGCCTTCAACATCAATTTTTTCTAAAGAGTTTTTAACTGCTTCACTACTACCATTAACATCAGCCTTAACAATAACATTAACCTCTTTAACACCCTCTTGAATTTTATTAAATAAGTCATCTAAAGAAACACTAACTTTCTTATTTTGATTAAGTTTTTCTTCAGTTTTTCTAGCTTCACCAATACTACGAGCTTGTTTTTCACTCTCAAAAGCCATAAACTTATCACCAGCACTAGGTGTTTCATTTAAACCAGTAATTTCAACTGGTTGAGAAGGATATGCACTCATGATTTCTTCTCCTAAATCATTTTTAAGAGTTCTTACTTTACCAAATGAAGTACCAACAACAATTGGATCACCTAATCTAAGAGTACCATTTTGAATTAAAATAGTTACAATTGGTCCAACATGCTTATCTAATTCAGCTTCAACTACACTACCAATTGCATATCTATTTGGATTAGCTTTATAATCTTCCATTTCTGCAACTAATAATATATTTTCAAGAAGTGTCTCAACACCTTCACCAGTTTTAGCAGAAATCTTAGTAACAATAGTATCTCCACCCCAACTATCAGGAGTAAGACCATATTCTGATAACTCAGTCATTACTTTATCAACATTTGCACCAGGTTTATCAATTTTATTAATAGCAACTAATATAGGTACACCAGCAGCCTTAGCATGATCAATAGCTTCCTTAGTTTGAGGCATAACACCATCATCAGCAGCAACTATTATAATTACAATATCTGTAATACTTGCCCCTCTAGCACGCATCTCAGTAAAAGCAGCATGTCCTGGAGTATCAATAAAAGTAATTAACTGATCCTTACATTTAACTTGATAAGCACTAATAGCTTGGGTAATACCACCAGCCTCACCCAATGCAACATTAGTTTTTCTAATAGTATCAAGTAAAGTAGTCTTACCATGATCAACATGTCCCATAATAGTAACAACAGGAGGTCTTTTAACTAAATCTTCTTCCTTATCATTAATTTCAAAATCTTCAAATTTAGCTTCATCTATCTTTTTCTCAACTTGTAACTCTTTATTATAATCAGAAACAAGTAATTCCGCATTTTCAAAACTTAACGAATTATTCACAGTAGCAAGTATACCTAGTGTAAATAACTTCTTAATAAGTTCTGCAGCTGATACATTTAAAGCCTTAGCTAAATCACCAATAGTCATACCTTCTTTATAAATAACAATGCTATCATTTTCAACTGGACCATTGCTTATTAACTTTTCCTTATGCTTATACATTTCTTTCTTCTTCTTAGCTAAATCTTTTTTATTAGATTTATTTATATTCATCTGTTGCTTCTTTTTACCACTATTTTTACTTAATTCTTCAGTCTTTTTACTTTCTTTTTCTATTAACTCTTCTTCATCTTCAAATTCACTTACTTCTTCTTCATTAGCTATAACATTATCAAGTTCTGTAATAGCTTCCTCATCAAGAAGTGATTCTTCATCTTCAACTTCAATATTAAGTTCCTTACATTTCTTTAATATTTCCTTAACAGTCTTATTAACATCAATTGCATATTCTGATACACTCATCATAATATCAACTCTCCTCTCTTAATATCTACATTATAATTCTATTAGAATTTTCTTATTACTCTTTTCATATTGTTTATAACTAACTCCACATGCATCAAACATTCTTTTAGAAGCAACTACACCATCAGTATCAGCATATTTATCATCTAAATAAATTACTTCCTTAATTCCAGCCTGAATAATAGCTTTCGCACACTCATTACATGGAAATAAAGCTACATACATTTTAGATCCTCTTAAATCATTTCTCGTATTTAAAATAGCATTTAACTCCGAATGACATACAAATAAATATTTAGTATCCAAAGGTTTTCCTTCTCTATCCCATGGCATATCTTTATCATCATCAAATCCTATAGGAGCACCATTATAACCAATAGATAAAATCTTATTATCCGTACTAACTATACAAGCACCAACTCTTGTATTAGGATCCTTACTTCTCTCACATGAAAGAAGTGCAATTCCCATAAAATATTCATCCCAACTAATATAATTACTTCTCTTCTTCATCAATCATACTTCCTAACTCATCAAAAATACTATCCGGTACCTCAACTTCTAAATGTCTATTTAATATATTATTTTGTCTAGCCTTATTAAAAACCTCTAAATCTTTTTTTAAATAAGCACCTCTACCATTAGCTTTACCAGTTTTATCAATAATTACATCTCCATCAGGAGTTCTAACAACTCTAATTAATTCTTGTTTTGGTAACTTTTCTTTTGTTACAATACAAGTTCTCATTGGAATTTTTTTAATCTTCATAAAATCACCTAATCAGTTAAAATATTAATACCAGATTCACGAACTTGTTCTTCAGTCTTAATATCTAATTTATAATTTGTTAAACGAGTAGCAAGTTTAACATTAATACCTTTCTTACCAATAGCTAAAGATAAATTTTCTTTATCAACTATAACTAATGTTTCTTTAGTTTTTTCATCTAAAATATAAACTTTTAAATCTTTAGCAGGACTTAAAGCACTCTTAATAAAACTAACAGGATCTTTACTATATAAAACAATATCTACTTTCTCACCATTTAATTCTTTTAAAATACTAGCAATTCTACTTCCACGTTCACCAATACAAGCACCAATTGCATCAACATTAGGGTTTTCAGAATATACAGCTACCTTAGATCTAACACCAGCTTCACGAGCAATACTATATATCATTACTGTACCTTCACTAATTTCAGGAATTTCAAGTTCAAATAATCTTTTAACAAAACCATAATATTTACGAGTTAAAAGTATTAAAGCACCTTTAGAATTAATATCAACTTTACTTATATAGCACTTAATATTAGATCCCATCTTAATAGTTTCCCCAGGAATAATTTCCGTTTTAGGAAGTAATCCTTGAGTCTTACCTAAATTAATAAAGTAATTCTTCTCATCTTCCATCTCAACAGTACCAGATATTAATTCTTCTTCTTTATCTTCAAATTCATTAGCAATGTTATTTCTTTCAGCTTCTCTAACCTTTTGAATAATAACTTGTTTAGCCGTAGCAGCAGCTACCCTACCAAAATCCTTAGGAGTAACTTCTTCTTCAATAGTATCACCTACATTAATAGAAGGATCAATCTTTCTCGCATCTTCAAGAGTAATATGAATTTTTTCATTAAATACAAATGGTCTAAATCTTTCTTCTTCAGGTAAATCTTCTAAATCTTCATTTTCTAATTCTTCTTCACTTAATAATTCTTCATCCTTAAATTCATTTTCATCCAAACTAGTCATATGTTCCTTATCAAGAACAACAGTCTTATAAGAAAATAATTTTATTTCATAAGTATCCCTATTAATTTGTGGTCTCACATTAGTTAAAGATTTATAATTTTTCTTATAAGCGCTAACCAAAGCTAACTCCAATCCATCTAAAATATAATCTTCACTCATACCCTTTTCTTCACATAATTTTTTTAAAGCTTTCTTAAATTCTTTATTATCCATCTTACTCGCTTCCTTTCTCTTTTGAACACACATCTAAAATATAACTATCACTAATAATATTAGCATCATCTAAAATAGGATTAATAAGTTTACTAACACATACACAATCATCAATATCAACAATACCATTTTTATCAATAACTACTCTTAAAAACATATTCGCATCTTCCTTAACATATTCTACACTATCAAGAATATAATTATTATCAGTAATTACTTCTTCAATTAATTTTCGTACCTTATCCTCAATCATATTTACCTCCATGTTCACGAAAGAGTGGGTAACCCCACTCTTTGCTTCAACGACTAAATTATATCATAAAATATTTAAAATTAATACCTTTTTTTAAAATTTAACCAAATTTTTTAACAAAAACAAAAAAACAAGAATAATCTTGCTATAAAAATGGTTTTAATTTTTCCACTGCATCTTCTTGAAAAGCAACATAATCTTCACATATTTTATGAACATCACTATCCATATTCTTATCATTTAAAAGCCTTCTACCTTCAATAATGCCCATATTAGTTCCTTGCATCAATAGTTCAGCTATTTTAGAAGTACTATCATCTAACATTGTCTTCATCTCAATACCATACCATGTCATTACCTTATTCATAGCACCAGTCTTATGAGGTTCCTTATCACTATACTCTGGATAAAGTTTACAAATTTTTTCATTAGTTTCCTTGTATTTAGCATACTGTCTATTAAGTTCCTTACGTAAATTTTCATCCTTAACTTTATCCATTATAAAATGAATAGCATCTCTACCCATACAAGCACCTTTATTTAATTCATCTAAAACATTTATATCTTTTTTATCTTCTCTCATAATATCCCTCCAACTATATAATGAATAAATATTAAAAAATTTATACATTTTAATTGAAATTCACTCAAAAGAAGTGTTATAATGAAATTACCCCAAATAAGGAGGTGCATTATGGGAGAAGACAATATTGATAATAAAATACTAGATTTACAAAATGATTTTTTTGAAAAATGCGATAAAATAACAATGTTATTACCTAAACAAACAGATTATATTCAAAATAAAAAAAATAATATAACAGAAGCAATAAAAAATCTATTATCTGTAAATCAAGATCTAAATAGCATACTAGCAATAAATGAAATAGAAAACTTGTGCCATCAAGGAATGAATAAATTAAAATATATTTTTGAAAACATTATTGATCAAAAAAACAATGATCAAGTAAATAGGTTTTATGAGCTTTTAAATGAATTAAAAAGAATATATAAATTACCAACAAAAACAAACGATGAAATTCAAAAAAAATATAATGTTATCAATGATTTAATAAATCAAATTGAAGCATTTCAAAATGAAATAAGTTGTAAAACATTATATAAAAAATATTAAAAAAAAGTCTTGAAACTATAGTTTTATTATGATATAATTAACTTGTGTTTCGCATTGGAGTAGTACTCAAGAGGCTGAAGAGGCGCCCCTGCTAAGGGTGTAGACCGGGTAACTGGTGCGAGAGTTCAAATCTCTCCTGCTCCGCCATTAAAAAAATAATCCCCATTAGGGGTTTTTTTATGTCATTTGATACTTCAATTTTTGAAGTATTTTTTGTTCTTTCCTAGATACTTGTACTTGACTCATACCCATTATTTTAGAAGTTTCACTCTGAGTTAAATCATTCATATAACGATTATAAATAATATTTTTTTCTTCATCATTTAACTTTGATATACTATTTTCTAAATATAATTTATCAAAAGTATCATCACTATAACCAATAACATCTTGCAGACACATATCACTATCATTAGTAATAGCCTCATCTATACTCTTAATACCATTATTACTATTAATAGCTTCACTAACCATATATTCTGGTATTTCCAAATAATTAGCTACCTCTAAAATAGAAGGCATTCTCATCAATTTCTGAGAAAGTAAAATATAAGCCTTATCAATCTTTAAATTAAGTTTCGAAATTTGATTACTTATCTTAATACCTTTATCCTCCCTTACTAATTTCTTCATTTCACCTAAAATATAAGTAAAAGCATAAGTAGAAAACTTACATCCCTTATCATCTTTAAAATTTTTATATGCTTTAATAAAACCAATACATCCTACCTGATACAAATCTTCCTTATTATTATAATTTCTAAAATATTTCATAGCTTCATATATTAATCCTTGATTATCCATAATTATATTAGAAAGTTCATCCATTATATCACCCCATCACATTCACAAATATAATTAAGTAACCTACGTTTCTTTAATAACTTACAAATATTTATATTATTACCACATAATAAAACTTTACCTTTTTTATTATTAATAATTTCATAATTATAAAATAATCTATTAATACCTTTATTATCTATTAATTTTAACTTACTAACATTAAATACTAACTTTATAATATTATCTTTATCTAACTTCTTAGTAACCCTTTTATCTAATTTATTAACAGTATCTTTAGTAAGCTCTCCTTTTAAATTTACATATAATATACCTCCCTTTTGTTCTAAACCAATAGTAAGAATAATATCACCATCCTAATTAATTTAGCACATTTAAAATAATTTTTATACACATTCGTCAAAACTAGACAAAAAAAGAATTAATTACTTAATCCTTCTTATTTTTTAAATCTAAATATTTATTAATTTGCTCTTTATTATTACTTTGAAATTCCTTGATAAAATCTTTCTTAAAACTATCCATTTTCTTCATTATTTCTTCTCTTTCATTAACTAATTTAGTATCACGAATAATTTCCATTTGTTTATTAATTTCAAGCATCTTAACTTTTAAATCATTAATTTTAACAATTTTATCAGCCATCTCAGGAGTCAAATTAAATTTAATATCTTCAATATCTTTCATATAAACCTCCAAAATCGATTTATATTTTCTTTTCTACAAACTAATTTTATAATATTATTATTTATTAGTCAATAACTTTCTTATACATTTTATAATTAAATATAAATATAAACATAAGTATAAATAATTACCATAAACAACCATAGGATAAATATTAACTAAAATAATCAAATGAATATTATTTAGATAATGCGTCATAAATAATGAATAAATTAAAAATACAAGTCCAATAACATAAATAATATTAATAAATTTATCATATTTTTTTATTAGTATTAAACTAACCATTAAAAAAATAATACTATTCAAAAAATAAAAATACATATTATGCATAAAATATTTAAAACCACTAAATAAATAACTATGGTAAAAATATATAATTAAAAATAAAAGTATTATTTTTATAACTATCATTAATATCTTAAAAATTTTATTATCTCTATTTATGAACATAATAAATTCTAAAATTATCATACTAATTAAAATTATCCACATCATCATATGATCAGTAAAACAACTTATAAACATTTTAAAAGTTTCAAAAACACTATAATTTAAATACATACTACTTAATTAAACATTCTCCTGTCATCTCTACAGGAATATCTATTCCCATCAATCTTAACATAGTAGGAGCAACATCAGCAAGTTTTCCATCTTTAAGTTTAATATCTTTCTTAGTAACAAGACATGGAACCGGATTAGTAGTATGACTAGTAACAGGTAGATGATTTCTATCCCACATCATATCACAATTACCATGATCAGCAATAATCATAAGTATTCCATCCATTTCCATTACTTTATCATATATTTTTTTAATACACTTATCCATATGTTCGCAAGCTTTAATAGCAGCCTCATAATTACCAGTATGTCCAACCATATCACCATTGGCAAAATTCATAATAGTAACATCATAATTATCAACATTTTCTAAAAAAGCATCAGTTACTTCATAAACACTCATTTCAGGTTTTAAATCATAAGTAGCAACCTTCGGAGAAGGGATTAAAATCTTCTTCATATCATCATACTCTACTTCCTTACCACCATCAAAGAAAAAAGTAACATGTGGATATTTTTCAGTTTCTGCAATTCTAAATTGACTAACATGATTATTGTGTAGATAATCAACTAAAATATTTTTTAAATCTAAATCATTAAAAGCATGAGGACACTTAACAGTTTCTGTTACTGGAAACATAGTAAGAATTTTTAAATTATTATAATTTTTAACAATTAAACCTTTTTTTAAAGCATCATCTTTATAACATTCAGGATTACTTAAAAGAGTAAACATCTCTCTTATTCTATCTTTTCTAAAATTAAACGTAATTACTCCATCATTATCACCAATAGGATTAGAATTAATTAAGCCAGGAATTACAAATTCATCATACTTACCATTATTATAATTATCTTCAACTAATTCCTTATAACTATTATATTTAGGACCTTCTCCATAACATATAGCATCATAAGATAACTTTAATCTATCAAAATTATTATCCCTATCCATTCCATAATATCTACCACCAATAGTAGAAATACTACCAATACCAATCTCTTTAATAGCATTATCCAACATATCTAAATATTTTAAAGCACTCTTTAAATAAGTATCTCTACCATCTAAACATATATCAAAATATACATTTTCTAAACTATTATTCTTACACATCTTAAGTAAACTAATAGCATGATCTATATGAGAATGTACTCCTCCATCAGATAAAAGTCCAAATATATGTAAATTAGAATTATTATTCTTTACATGATTAATAACATCTAATATTTCTTTATTATTATAAAAACTACCATCATTAATAGAAGAAGTAATAGCTTCCAATGGTTGTAAAGCAATACGTCCAGCACCTAAATTCATATGTCCTACTTCACTAGTACCCATTTGTCCCTCAGGAAGTCCTACATATGGTCCACTTGCTTGTAATATTGAATGTGGATAAATATTAAATAACATATCAAGTGTAGGTTTATTCGCATTCTTAAATGCATTACCATCACTACTTTCTCTAATACCAACTCCATCTAAAATAGTTAATACTAATTTCTTCATAAAATCACCACCATAATTATAACACACCAATAAAAAAAAATATAGAACTAAACATGTTCTATATAATTAATTATTTCACCTATTGTATTATTAAAATTATCAAAATCAACATTAAACCATTTAACATTCATCTGATTATTAAACCAAGTATACTGTCTTTTCGCATATTTTCTACTATTTTGCTTAATTAAATCTAAGCATTCATCAAGATCTTTATCACCATCAAAATATGGAAATAATTCCTTATAACCAATAGGAGTCATTACAGCTTTGCTACGTATTTTACTATCATATATCTTTTTAGCTTCATTTAATAATCCACAACTGACCATCTTATCAACACGATTATTTATCCTATCATATAAAATATCTCTATCAGTAGTAAGACCAATAAACACACAATCATAAAGTAATTTATCAGTCTTATTAGTATCCATAACACTTCCATGATTATAATAGTAATCAAGAGCTCTTTCAATTCTTTTTCTATTATTTACATGAATATCAGTATCACTATCAATTTTTTTAAGCATATCATATAATTCTATATTACTATACTTACTATAATCATTTTTAATACTTTCTTCCTCAAATTTATAATCATATAAACTAGCCTTAATATATAAACCAGTACCACCTACCATAATAGGTGTTTTTCCTCTACTTATTATATCATCAATTACTAATCTACTATCTTTCTGATAATCAAAAACAGTATAATTTTCATCAATATTTCTAATATCAAATAAATGATGCACTATACCTTCTTTTTCTGTTTCACTAACCTTAGCAGTAGCAATATCCAATCCCCTATATACTTGAGTAGAATCAGCATTAATAACCTCACCATTTAATCTTTTAGCTAGTTCAATACTTAATTTAGTTTTACCAACACCAGTTGGTCCTACAATACATATAATCATATAACACCTTTTACACTATCATATCTCTTTAAATATTCTTTAACACATATTAATGCATCATTTAAAAAGTTACCATCATCTAAATCAATACCAAATTTTCTTAATAATTCAACCATATCAACATTATCATCATCATTTATATGCTCATTTAAATATAAAATATCTTCCATTTTACAATGTTTAAAAGCATACATAGCTAGTATAGTACCAAATAAATATTTAAAATGATCAACTAATAAATTTGCACACTTTCTTACTACATCATTATAATCATAATCATCACTAAAATGATTATTTCGATAATTTTTATCTACCCTTTTAAAACATTCTAATAAAGTATTACACTCTTTATCAAAAGCACTTTTCTCAATTGGAAAATATTTCTCTTTAAAAAATTCATAACTAGCATCATCAACACTTCCAAAATCCATAAAACATGTTAAAGGAGTCTCTACATAATAAAAATTATTAGTTCTATAAAAAGTAGACTTTAATCTTATTTCATAATCAATTTCATCTTTATTAATACCTTTATTAATTAAATAATCTATTGCATATGTCTCAAAATAAATAGATAAAAATTCAGTTAATAAACTTCTATTTCTTGTAATATTATTACTATCATTAGTATAATGAATAAATTCATGAACTAAATTAACAACATCATCATAATTAAATTCCCTATTAATATTAATTAATTGTATTGTTTTATTATTCTTTTCAGTATGAACAAATTCACAATCACTATATTCTTGTTCATAACTAAAATCAAGCATTCCACTATTCATCATTTCATCATATTTATTTAAATAACTAGGATTAATACTTGCAATTATCTCTCTAGTAATCATATATACATCTTTATAAGTTAAATGATTTTCTTTAATTTCTTTATTAAATTTATAATCATATAAACTCATATAATAACCATCATTCATTTCACAAATACTAGATATATTATTAATAATTATATTACCAGTTTTATTTAAATAAACACATATATCATTTAAATATTTATTTAATTCCTTATATTCTTCCCTTTTCATTATATCCCTTCTTATTATCTATTTCTTACATACTTTTTATAATTATTTTCTAACATTTTATAAGAATCATCAGATAGTTCAAACCCATTAATTTCTAATTCTAAATAATTAAAAACTTGCAAATAATTAAACTCTTTAATAATATCATTCATCTCAAATAATTCTAAAATATTATTTTTATTAAACTTTATACGCTTATATAAATAAGTAGCAATCAATATTCCAAAAATATATCTAAACTCAATATCTACATCTACACAATCTTCTTCCAATATATCTAAAACAACTTGATTAAGATCTTTCCTTTGACTATTATTATATTTATTAATAATACTTAAAAAATCATTATAATTAATATTATATTTATTTATATACAATTCCATTAACTTAAAAACAAAATCAATATATAAAGACTTATAATTCACAGCCTCTAAAGTATTATTATTACATACTTTATAATCAATAATTTTATCTTTCTTTAAATAATCTTCAAATAATAATTCTATTAATATTGATAAACTCTCAGTAAATATCATTCTTGTACTATTTTCCCCTAATTCATCAATATTTCTATCATGATTTAATTCATGTATTATACTAAAAGCATCATCTAATGTATGATATATAGGTATATAGATTTTTCTTTTATTATTTTTAAAATCATAATAACTATAAGCATTATAATAACTTTTCTTATCATCAAAAACAATAGTTCCATCATTCTTTCTTAATTGATAATAAAGATAATAATCATAATTAATTTTCATTAAAAAATTATTTACCATAGCATCTATTTGATTAAAACTATATTTTCTACGATATTTCAAATAATAACTATAATTACAATTATTTAGAACTATATCATTAATTTTTTTCTTAAAATATAAATCATCCATTGAATTAATATTATTTAAAGTAACATATTCTTCAATAATTCTTTCTAGTTTAAATATTACTTCTTCCATTATTTAATAAACATCGAATCACCAAAAGAAAAGAAACGATACTCCTTATCTACAGCTTCACGATAAGCTTTCATAATATTATCCTTACCTGCCAAAGCACTCACTAACATAATTAAAGTACTCTTTGGTAAATGAAAATTAGTAATTAAGCCATTAATTGCCTTAAATTCATATCCAGGATAAATAAATATATCCGTCCATCCACTACACTCTTTAAACTCATTATATAAACTCATAATCGTTTCTAATGTCCTAGTACTAGTAGTACCAACACTAATAATTCTTCTACCTTCACTTTTAGCTTTATTTAAAATATCAGCAGTATCACTATCCATTTGATAAAACTCACTATGCATCTTATGACTTGTAACATCATCTACACTAACTGGTCTAAAAGTACCTAACCCAACATGTAAAGTAATATAAGTAACAATAATACCTTTATCTTTAATCTTATCAAGTAATTCATTAGTAAAATGAAGTCCTGCCGTAGGAGCAGCAGCACTACCAATATTCTTTGCATAAACAGTTTGATATCTATCCTTATCTTTTAATTTCTCATGAATATAAGGAGGAAGTGGCATCTCCCCTAAAGAATCTAATATTTCATATAATATACCAGAATATATTAATTCAAAAACTCTAATACCCTCATCTTTAACATCAATACATTTAGCCTTTAACCTACCATCACCAAAATTAATAATAGTTCCAATCTTAACCCTTTTAGCAGGTTTACATAAACATTCCCAAGTATCCTTTTCTATTTCCTTTAACATTAATACTTCAATACCAGCACTAGTATCTTCTTTAACACCATATAACCTTGCAGGCATTACTTTAGTATCATTTAAAACAAGTACATCACCTTTATCTAAATAATCAATAATATTATTAAAATGTTTATGTTCAATATTACCTGTTTTTTTATCAAGTATTAATAACCTAGAATTATCCCTTTTCTCTAAAGGAGTCTGAGCAATTAATTCTTCTGGTAAATAATAATCAAAATCTGCAGTCTTCATCAAATCACCTACAACGTGTATTATAGCAAATTTCTATTAAAAAATAAACCCAAAATAAAACTGATAATAAATTATCAGTTAATTAACAACTTTAACTTTATCCTTATATTTATTATAATATTCTTTTAAAATAGAAGAATCCCAATTTTTAATTATATTACCTACAGGATTTTCACTATATAATTTCTTTTCCTCATCACTCATACTATTATAAATACTTTTAACTTCGTTTCTCAAAATATTAATGTAATCTTCATCATTACTACCTATTATACCACCTTGAGTAATAGTAACCTTATAATCTTTTCCCGACTTAGTATAAACAATTTCAATTATAACACCACCAGGTCCACCAATACCATCTACTAAACCAATAGTACTATTATTCATCGAATCAAATATTTCAACTAAATCATCTTTAGTAAATTCTACTATTTCATTTCTACTCTTATATTCTCCATTAATTTCTTCAATTATATTATTATTATAAATAATACTCTTAATATCACTATTTAAAATATAACTAATCCATCCTTGATAAACCTTATTATTATCATTTTTCTTAGTTGTTTCTTCAGTAGAATTATTAGTATCTGTATTAGTATTAGTATTACTACTAGTATTAACACTATCTTCCTTATCAGCAAACTTACCTCCAATATACCATCCACCTAATAAACATAATCCTAATACTATAATATAAATTACTATCTTTAAAGTTTTATTCATTTTTTTCACCTTTCTTTTTTTGTACCTTTAACATTAAATCAAAAAGTTCTACACATCCAACTATCTTACCATCATAATATATTAACATAATACTAAATATAAAAGATAATATAGCAAATAAACATAACATCCCAGATATAATAATTGTATATAAATTAATATTACCTGATATAATCTTACTTACCATAGGAACAAATAATACCAAACTAACAAGCATTAATATATGAAATATAATAAATAAAATAATTGTAATTTTAAACTTTTTAAATATTTTTTTACCTAATTTTGTTTTCTTAAATCTATCTTTAATTTCATCTTTACTCATAAATACTACCTCTAAATAAAATTATAACATACATTTAGAAAAATTTTACAAAAATATTTAATAACCTCTATGAATAATGTCAATAATCATTTTAATTAATAACCATATACTAACTATAACAGCTGCCCCAAAAAATATGCCCTTAATTAGTTCATCATTAGTAACAACACATCCTATTATCAAACAGCCATCAACAAAGCCAAGTACAATTTCATGCACTAAATTTTCTAACTTATCAACATGTTTAGAAGAATCGCTTAATTCTATCTTGAATTTAGCATCACCATTATTAACAGACTTTAAGAAAGATGCAACCTCATTAGGAATAGTAACTAAATCATGAGCACTTTTAAGTACATCCATTGATTTTTTCTTAACCTTATTTGAATCTAATAAATCTTCAAACTTACTTTCTTCACTTCTAACTAAAACCCTAAATAAACTAATCTTAGGATTAAGTTTTTGTAAAACAGCCTCAATTATACCAATACCTCTAATTAACATTGTAACATCTTTATCAAGTACTAAATGATTACGTCTAAGCATACTAAACATATCCGAAATAAACTTAGTAGTACTAATAGATTCTAATTCTAAATCACCAAATTCTTCTAATATAGTACTAATATCATCACTAAGACAATCATAATCAACTTCATCTAACTTAGTAGACATACTAACTAAAATACGAGATACATCCTTATAATCCTTAAATATAATAGCCTTCATACAATTTTTAAGTAATTGCTTGTTCTTATCACTTAAATGACCCATCATACCAAAATCAATATAAGTAATATTACCACCATTTATAATAATATTATCAGGATGAGGATCAGCATGAAAAAATCCATCTGTAATTGCTTGCTTAATATAATCTTCACTCAATATATTAGCAATCACATCTAATTTATAACCTCTTCCCTTTAATAATTCAATATCATTAATCTTAATACCATCAATATATTCCATAACAATAATATTATCACTACATAAATTCTCATAAACATATGGTCCTTTAATAGTTTTAGAATCCTTATGTAAATTTTTAAACTTAATCATATTACTAACTTCAACCTTAAAATTAAGTTCCTCCATAGTAGTTTCATATAATTGATCAAGTACCTCATTTAAATCCATTACCTTAATTAATCTATTTAAATGCAGTAAACTAACAGCCTTTTTAAATAACTGAATATCATTATAAATTATATTATCAATATTAGGTCTTTTAATCTTAATAACAACACTCTTATTATTACTTCTTAAAATAGCCTTATGAACCTGCGCAATAGAAGCAGAACCAATAGGTTCAGTATCTATAGAATAAAATATTTTATTAATATCACCATAATAATTATTTAATATTTTTTCAATCTCTTCATAAGAAATAGGAGCAACATTACTCCTTAATTTTGATAAAGTAGTACAATATTCACTAGGAATTAAATCAACACGAGTAGATAATATTTGACCAATTTTAATAAATGTTGGTCCTAACTTTTCTAAAGTATCATATAATTTTTCAGGAGTAACTCCACTAACTAATCCACTATCTTTAAGTATCTTAAATATCTCATTAAATCTGTGCAAACTACTTCCATTCCCCATATTATCACTACCCCTTTTATCATACAAATATCATATCATACAATTAATATTTTTACAAATATTTTTTGTCATAATAATTAAAATTATTCAATAAAAAAATAACTATATAAATATATAATTATTTCTTTTCTAAATAGTTCTGTTCAACTTTATGACTGATGTTGGAATTCTGAATATGCGATATTTAAATCAATTGGTAATGCTTTTTTAAATATGTCATTAGATTTTATATAG
>CACYFN010000002.1 GCA_902773675.1 uncultured Erysipelotrichaceae bacterium
TCCTGGATGTAGATTATCTTCTTTACTTAATTCAAATTTATATCTATTTTTAAGTCCTAAATAATTAAGTAAGTTTTCTACTATTCCTTTTAAAACATAGAAATCAGTTTTTATTTTAGTATTTTGCCAATTACTAGAGATATAGTTTCCATATAACATTATACATAATGCATTTTCTTCTTTAAAATCATCATAGAAGATTTTACTTATTTCATATATATTTATGTCTTTTAATCCTCTTGACTTGTTATATTTTATGACATCAATAAGTGATGGAACTAATGTCTTTCTAAGTGCACTTTTATCTTGACTCATTGGATTTGGAATTAGTACTAAGTTTTTATCTTTATTAAATAAATCTGCTGTTTTTTTATCTACTAATGAATATGTTCTTACTTCGTTTAATGAAAGTGCTCTTAATCTTTTGGAAATATCTTTTCTAAATTTAATACTACTTTCATATTTACCTTCTCTTATTGGTAATATTGGTAAGGTATTTTTTAGATTATGATATCCATAAAGTCTACCAATTTCTTCGGCTATATCATTAACATTTTCTTCAATATCTAATCTTCTTCTTGGTATTGTTACTGTAAATTCATTATTTTTTAAAGTATATTCAAAATCTAACTTGTCTAATTGTATTTCGATATCTTTATCAGTTAATTCTATTCCTAATAATGAATTAATTTTTTCAGTTTTAAATGTTATTGTTTTTAATTTTTTATCTTCATCATCATATAATACACTATCTTTAAGTACTTTACCTTGAGCATACTTTTCAAGTAAATGACATGCTCTATCTAAGGCATAATTAGTATATTCAAAGTTTAGTCCTTTTTCATATCTCATTGATGCTTCACTACGTAAATCTAGGGTTCTTTCGGTTTTTCTAATGCAGTAAGGATTAAAAATTGCACTTTCTATTAATACTGTTTTAGTATTATTATCTACATCTGTATTAAGAGCTCCCATAACTCCAGCTATAGCTACTACTCTTTTTGAGTCTGTTATTACAATATCATTACTTGATAATGTTCTTTCTTTTTCATCTAAAGTAACTACTTGTTCATTGTCTTTAGCCATTCTTACTAAGATTTTATCACCTAATTTATCTTTATCAAAGAAATGAAGAGGTTGTCCATATTCTAACATTACATAGTTAGAAATATCTACAATATTATTTATTGGACGCATGCCACAAGATATTAATCTATTTTTTATAAAGTCTGGGGACTCGCCAATTTGTAAATCTGTTACCATTTTTGCTTTATAATATGTACAATTTTTAGTATCTACTTTTAATGTAAAATGATTATTTATACTATCAGATGTTTCTTTATATTTAGTATCGGGTAATTTAACTTTTTTACCAATAATTGTTCCTATTTCATAAGCAAATCCTATATGGTTAGTTGCATCATTGTTTTTATGTTTATGAATATCTAAATCATATAGTGTATCTCCACATTCTAGATAATTAAATACATCTTCTCCAATTGGAGCATCTTGTGGTAGTTCATGAATACCTTTATTATAGTTTTCTTCTGTTTCTTCTTCTAATCCTAATTCAAATAAAGCACATATCATTCCATCGGAATCTATTCCTCTTTTTTTACTTTTTGATATTTTAAAATTTCCAGGAAGTATTGCTCCTGGTAAGGCTACTATAACTTTTAAACCAATTCTCACATTAGGTGCTCCACAAACAATTTGTTTAATATCACTTCCTATATTTACTTTACATACATGTAAATGATCTGAATCAGGATGATCTTTACATTCTACTACTTCACCTATTACAAGATTATCAATATGATTAGATATAACATGTTCAACATTAATACCAGCTTTGGTTATTTTATCGGCAAGTTCTACTAAGTTTTCATCTTTTATGTCAATATAATCTTTGACCCAATTCATACTTATCATATTAGTTATCCTCCCTTCTATCAAAATTAGCACTTTCTCTTAAATCATTTTCGTGTAAAATTCTCATATCATTCATATTATATTTAAGCATAGTTAATCTTTCAGCACCAAATCCGAATGCAAATCCTTGCCACTTATCTGGATCATATCCACACATTTTTAAAACATTAGGGTGAACCATACCTGCTCCACAAATAGTTATCCAACCTTTTGGTTTACACATATTACATCCACTTCCATCACAATAAATACAACTCATATCAACCTCAACAGAAGGCTCTGTAAATGGATAATAACTAGGTCTAAATCTAATTTCAACATTTGGACCAAAAATGTGTTTTACAAATGCATCTACTGTCCCTTTTAAATCACTTAATGAAATATTTTTATCAATAACTAGTCCTTCTATTTGACACAATTCTTGTTCATGAGTAGGATTTATATCTTCTCTACGATATGCCTTTCCAGGACAAATCATCCTAATTGGCTTTTCCCCTTTTCCTTCTAACATAGTTCTAATTTGAACTGGTGAAGTTTGACTTCTTAAAAGTAATGTATCATCTTTTAAATAGAATGTATCTTGAGCATCTCTAGCTGGATGTTCTTTTGGTAAATTTAACATCTCAAAATTATATTTATCTAATTCTATTTCTGGTCCTTCTAAGACATCATATCCCATATTAATAAAGAATTCTTCTACCATTTCTATCATTTTTTCTTCAATATTAGGCTGTCCCAATTTAATTTTCGTACTTGGTAAAGTTATATCAATTTTTTCATTTTTTAGTTTTTCTTCTAGTATTTTCTTTTCTAATTCTTGTTTCTTAGTTTCAATTAAATCATTAGCTTTTGATTTTATTTCATTTAATTTTTTACCAAATTCTTTTTTTTCACTTTCTAACATTGTACCTATTTTTTTAGTTAACTCATTAATTGAACCTTTTTTACCTAAATATTCGGCTTTTAAATTATTTAAATCATTAATATTTTTGATTGTTTTAATTTTTTCTTTTAATTTTGATAATATTTCTTCTGCATTTTTCATAATATTCCTCCTAAGCAAAAAAAGTATTATAAAATAAGGGACGAAATATCCGTGGTACCACCCTTTTTCATAATACTATTATGCACTTAAATTTACTATAAAGCGTAACCTGATTGTTCAAAAGACGAATTCATAAAATACTATCATTCACTTGCACCAACCGTGAACTCTCTTTGGATAGTTTAGATTACTACTACTTCTTCATCAACACAATTAAACAAGTTTATAATATCATAATTTTTTATTTTAAACAATACTATTCATATATTTTTTTCTTATTTGTTAGATTTGATTCGGGATAATATCCACTTTTTTGTAATTCAAAATATTTTAAATATTGTTTAAGAAAATATAATTTATCTATATTTTTATTAAATACTAAGTCACTAAATTCTAATGCTTGTTCTAAAAATATTTCATCATACCATTTAATATCATTATATTTATCCTTAATTAGTTCATGCCTTTTCGTTACTATTTCAATATTAAAATTTTTGCTCTTACAATATTCAAATACTTTTACTAGTAAATTTATATAATTTTGAATTATAGGGGCTTCTAAAGATGTGTTTGCTCCTCTTGATTCAACTGTATTTTTATTTCCATATTCATTACATTTTAAATAATCTACGTGCAAAAAATTAATTGCTTTATATTTATCATATGATATTTTTCTAATTAAATCTTTCAATTTTAAATCTTTTTTCTTACTCAATTGTTCATAATCATTCCATAAATCTTCAGATATTGGATGAGCATATTCTACTATACTAGGACGTCCTGTTAAAAAATTTCCATATAAGAATCTATATATAATATTTTCATATGTTGACCAAAATGCACAAAAGTTTAGCCATGACTCTGTGTTATCGCCTAATATATGGGCACCTATATGAACATGAAGACTTGAGTTTTTTCCAATTTCACACCAAGGATTTATTAGTTCACACATTTCTTTTATTTGATTCCATTTTACTTTTTCATCAAATAATGGATTGGATACTATTTCTAGACCTCTATCTAATGATCCATCATATTTTAATGTCCATTCAACTGTATCTTTAGAAAATAGTCTATTTAAATCTAATTCTTTATAATTTTTTTGAAATTCTTCAATAATTTTGTCAATATTAGCTTTTTCTACTTCTATTTCTATTCCAAATGTGTTTTCTTTTTTTAGTTCAAGTGAATCTCTTAATTTAATTGTTAGTTCATCTAGTAAAAGAACTATAATTTTTGAAGTTCTTCTCCATTAAGAGTTGATAAATAGTTATTTTTTTGAGGATTTAAATAACTATATATAATTTCTTCTGAATTTGTATTTTCATAATTTAGGATATTTTTACTATGATATTTAGTTAATCTTTCATAATTACTTTTTCTTATTTCAAATTTTTTTTCTAAATTATTTAAATAATTTATATCATTTTTTTCTATTTTTTCTTTTATTTCTTTATAATTTATTGGAAAAACATCTCTGAATGAAAGAACTAATACTTCTAAAATAAATGTTATAAGTAACCATAATACTGTCTCAATAATATTTGTACTTATTTGTTGATTTATATATAATGTTTTATTATTTTCTTCACTATATATTTTTGCTTCTAAATATTGAAAATTTTCGGTAAAGCTTATATAATCTTTAATCTCTGTTTTATTAATTACTGGACTTCCAAATAAAGATTCTAAATCTTCATTTTTATTTTTTAATATTTTTTCTATTTTTTCTTTATCTATTGAACCTATATTATATATTTTAATATTTCTAGAAAACATATGATTATCTGATTCGTGCCAATAATCATAAAACGTTATGGTATTGTCTGTATTTTCAAATGGTTCATATTGTTCTTCATATCTAATATTACCTGTACTACTTATTTCTTCCATTATTTTTAAATTATTTTTTTCTTTGTCAATATAAAATGGTGTATGACCTATAATCATACTACCACCTAATGTAATACCTAAGGCAATAGCAAAAGGAGCTATTATTCTCCCCTTACAAATGAATATTTTTATATGTTTATTTATTTTAGACTTTATTTTTTCTAATGTTTTATGATTTAACTTATACTCAAATTTTTTTAAATCTTTCTCTAGTGAAATTAATAGTCTTTTTCTATCTTCGTCTTGTGAAGGGGTTAATGTAATCATAAATTCATCCCGTTTCTTATATATTTTGTCTATTATATCACAAGTTAATAATAATGTATCTTTTTTATTTTGCTTCGTACCAATTTATACCATAATTTATTTCTACATTTAGTGGTACATCTAATTTATAGATATTTTCCATAGTATTTTTTACTATCTCTTTTACTATTTCTAATTCTTCATTAGGGCAGTCAAATACAAGTTCATCATGCACTTGGACTATCATTTTACTTTTTAAGTTTTTCTTATTAAATATATCATATATTTCAATCATAGCTTTTTTTAGTATATCAGCACTTGTACCTTGAATAGGAGTATTTAATGCCATTCTTTCTGCACTACTTCTAATCATATAATTTTTATTATTTAATTCTGGTATAGTTCTTTTTCTATTAAATAAAGTAAGTACATAACCATTGTTATGAGCATTTAGTATTGTTTTATCCATATATTCTTTTATTCCTGGATAAGTATTTAAATAATCATCTATAAAGGCTTGGGCTTGTTTTGGATTGATACTTAAATTTTCTGATAATCCAAAACTACTTATTCCATAAATAATTCCAAAGTTAACTGCTTTTGCTACTCTACGCATTTCTTTTGTTACATCACTAATATCTATATGATATATATCACTAGCTGTTTTAGAGTGAATATCTATATTATTTTTAAATGCATCTATAAGTGAATCAATATGAGCCATATGGGATAGTATTCTAAGTTCTATTTGTGAGTAATCACTACTTAGTATTACTCCATTATTACTAGGTATGAAGGCTTTTCTTATGAGTCTTCCATATTCATATCTAATTGGAATATTTTGTAAATTAGGTTCTATTGATGAAAGTCTACCTGTTCTTGTTACTGTTTGAGTATAAATGGTATGTATTTTATTATCACTACTTATGGTATTTATTAGTCCTTCTATATATGTTGTATATAGTTTTGTAAGCATTCTATATTCTAATATATAATTTATTATTATATGTTTATCTCTTAATTTTTCCAATACATCAGCTGCAGTTGAATAGCCTGTTTTTCCTTTTTTACCATGTGGTAAATTTAATTTTTCAAATAAGATATTTCCTAATTGACTAGGAGATGATATATTAAATTCATTACCTGCTATTTTATATATTTCACTACTAATTGACTCTATTTTATTTTTTATTTCTTTACCCATGTCATTTAAGATATTTTTATCTACTTTAATACCGGTATATTCCATATCAGCAAGTACATAAACTAATTTCATTTCAATATTATTAAATAAATTTAACATGTTTTCTTTTTCTAACTTATTTAATAAATCTATATGTGTCTCATAGATAAATTTAGCTTTTTGAATGGATATCTTTGCGAGTTCATTAATTTCATCTGTTTTGGTAAATGGTATATTATAACCTTGTTCGTTAGCTAAATAAGTTATATCATCTTTAACATTATATTCTAATAAATATGCGGCTATCATGGTATCAAATGTGCATAAATCAATAAAAATATTCTGATATTTAAAGGCTACTAATACTTTTTTTAAGTCATATGTGTATTTGATATTTTTAATTAGAAATTCTGGATTTTGTTTTAATATATTAAATGGTATAAAATAACTAACATCTTCATTATATACACTTAAACCTATAATATTTGCATTATGATAATTAGTATTATCCATTTCTAAGTATATTGCACATTCTTTAGTTATTTTAATATCATTTATGTTATTAATTATTTTAACATTTATGTCTTGAATAGTTTTTTGTTCATTCTTTTTTAAAAATGAATAGAATTCTAATTCTTCATACATTTTATTTAATAGTTCATAATTAGGTTCTAAATATTTAGTATCTTCGATAGTTATTTCCATTGGTACATCTTTAACAATAGTAGCAATTGAATAACTCATATAAGCATTATCTTTATCAGTTACTAATTTATCATGAGTACTACCTTTTATTTCATCTATATGTTCATAAATACCATCTAGTGTTTTGTATTGAGTAAGTAGTTTTAAAGCAGTTTTTTCTCCTATACCTTTTACTCCTGGTATATTATCACTACTATCACCCATTAGGGCTTTTAAGTCAATTATATTTATAGGATCTATTCCATAATCTTTTTTAAATGTTTCTGGATTATATCTTATATAATCTTTTTGTTTTAGTAGTTTTATATCGACATGATTAGATAATAGTTGTAGTAAATCTTTATCACTACTAATAATTGTTCCATCATAATCATCATCTTTATTACAATATTCAGCAAATGTACCAATGATATCATCTGCTTCATAATTGTCTATTTCATAATATTTTATACCCATATAAGTTAGTAATTCTTTAGCAATAGGAAATTGTACTTTTAATTCATCTGGTGTTTCTCCTCTTCCACCTTTATAAAAATCATATTTAGCATGTCTAAATGTTTTTCCTTTATCAAAGGCAACCATTATATACACTGGTTTTTCTTCAGTTATTATTTTATTTATCATATTTACAAATCCAAATAAGGCATTTGTTGGAAAACCTTTACTATTTTTCATAAAATTACCATTATATGCTGTTGCATAATAGCTTCTAAATAATAGGTTATTACCATCTACTAATAATATTTTTTTCATTATATCACCTAAAATAATTATACATTTATTAAATATTTTAGTCAATGAAAAAGAAGGATAATTCCTTCTTACAGACTGTTGACAAATAAGTAAGTTAATATACCTATTTGTCAACAGTCTGAAAAAACAATGTTAATTGTTTTTCTAGTTATTTTCTACTTTTAATATATTATTAATATTCGCATAATTAATAATAATTTTATAATTTTCGATATTATAATATTCAGATAAATCTATCTCCAATTTTTCAATATAGTCTTTTTTATTTACTATTATCTTTATATTTCCATCTATATCATTACTATCATTTATAAATGTTTTATAATCTTTATTATTAATAATATATTCATATGAAATATTTCCATCTTTATATTCTGTTTTAGAATTATAATCAAAATTATTTAATAGTTTTTCTATTTCATTATAACTTAATCTACTGATTGGAAATTCTACAATTAATTCATTTGTTGTATTGGAATAAATATAATAATCTTTAATATTATAATCTTCTGAATCTAATTTAAAATTATCTTTATTATCATAATATGTTCCTGATATTTTTAATAAATTATTATCTTTATTAATTTCATATGTATATTCATAATTACTTATTTCTTTTTTATTTTGTGAATTTTCTATATTTTCATTTGCTGTTTGAGAATTGTTATCATATTTTATAGGTGTGTTTGATGGTTGACCACTCTTTATATAAATGAAAACTATTATAAAAAATATTCCATATACAATTAGAAGATATAGTGATCTTTTTTTAGGATCTTTTTTAAATTCTTTTATTTTTTTTATAAAATTTTTCATTTTAAGATTTTTCCTTTCAATGAATTTTTATCTATACCATTTAAATAATCACTAGCTAACATTCTTTTTTTACCTTCTAGTTGAATATCTGTTAAGACTATTTCTCCATCACTAACTTTTATACCTATACCATCTTTATAAATATTTGATATTTCTCCATTTTGTAAATTATTTATTTCTTTATCACTTATATAACTATTCCATATTTTAATTCTTTTATCATCTAACATGGCATAAGCACCTGGATGATTATTTAATCCTCTAATTTGGTTATAAATTTCTATTTTTGTTTTATTGAAATCTATTTTTTCTTCTTCTTTTGTGATGTTATAGGCATATGTTGCTTCAGTACTTTCTTGTTTTATTCTCTTGATCTTATTATTTATAATATCTGGTAATGTTTTTAATAGTAATTCTTTTCCAACTATTTTAAGTTTATCATGAAGGGAAGACATAGTATCAGTATCTTCTATTACTACTTCTTCTTTGCTTATTATATCTCCAGTATCCATAGACTCATCCATATACATTATGGTAATACCTGTTTTATCATAGCCATCAATAATGGCATGATGAATTGGAGCTCCTCCTCTTAGTTTTGGAAGGAGAGATGCATGGACATTAATACAACCATATTTTGGATATTCTAGTAGTATTTTAGGTATAATTTGGCCGTAAGCAGCGGTTATTATGATATTAGGATTTAAATCTAATATTTCTTGATAGTCTTCTCTTATTTTTGTTGGTTGTAATACTTTTATATTGTGTTTTAAAGCTAATTCTTTGATTGGTGATATACTAATTTTACCACCACGTCCTACAGGTTTATCTGGCTGTGTTACTACACCTATAACATTATAATTTTTTATTAATCCGTCTAATATTGGTACACTAAATAAAGGAGTGCCCATAAATACTATTTTTATATCTTTATTCATTTTTACCTCTTTACTAAGTAATATTTTTTCTAATTCTTTGCATCTTTTTTTATCCATTGCTTCTACGCCATTTAATTTATATTTTATATTTAATTTTTGATATTTTGATACACCTATCAAACTATATGGAAGTAGTTGTACTTTTTCTACATTTTTTATATTTTTTATATAATCTTTTAATTTATAAATATATTCTTCGGTATCATTAATTCCTGGTACAATTACTTGTCTTAACCATAATTTTTTATTTAATTCTTGTACTTTTTTTAGGAAATATTCAAATTTATCCATATTTTTAGTAGTTATTTTCTTATAATTTTCATTATCTATTGCTTTTATATCTAAAAGAATTAAATCGGTATATTTTAATATTTCATCTAGTAAATTTTTATCATAGCCATTACCGGCCGTATCTATACAAGTGTGAATACCAGCTTTTTTACATAGTTTTAGTACTTCAAGTAAGAATTCGGATTGTAGAAGTGGTTCTCCTCCTGAAATGGTTATTCCACCACCCATTTCAATATAACTTCGATATTTTCTTACTACATCTACGATATCTTTAGCACTTGTCTCTAGGTTATTACCTGGTATCCAAGTATCAGGATTATGACAGAAGCAGCATCTTAGGGGACATCCTTGAAAAAATACTACAACACGAATACCAGGGCCATCAAGTAGGCCCATGGTTTCGATTGAGTGGATATATCCCATTATAATGCCTCGTGGAATGTTCTAGATATTACTTCTTCTTGTTGTTTACGTGTTAGATTATTAAAGTTAACTGCATATCCGGAAATTCTAATTGTTAAATTAGGATATTTATTACGATTATTCATTGCATCTACTAACATTTGACGATCTAAAACGTTAACGTTTAGGTGATGTCCTCCTTGTTTAAAATATCCATCTAAGATGTGTACTAAATTACTTATTCTATCTTCTTCTGAACCAAGTGCATCTGGTATGATTGAGAATGTATTTGATATACCATCTAAACATAATGTATATGGTATTTTAGCAACTGATGATAATGATGCAATGGCTCCACTTTTGTCGTTTCCTTGTGTTGGATTTGCTCCTGGGGCGAATGGTACTCCTTTTGCTCTTCCATCAGGTGTAGCTCCGGTATTATTTCCATACATTACATTAGAAGTTATTGTTAATAATGATATAGTTGGTTCTGCATTACGATATAGTGGATATTTTTTTAGTTCTTTTGAAAATTTGGTGATTATTTCTACTGCTAATTTATCTACCCTGTCATCATTATTTCCATATTTAGGGAAATCTTTTTCAGCATCAAATAATGAAGTTATTCCACGTTCGTCTCTTTTAACACGTACTTGACCATATTTAATTGCGGATAATGAATCAGCAACAACACTAATTCCAGCTATACCAAAGGCCATTACTCTATTTGGAATAGTATCATGAAGAGCCATTTGACTACTTTCATAAGCATATTTATCATGCATGTAGTGAATTATATTTAACGCATCAACATATGTTTTAGTTAACTTTTTTATAACTTTTTCATAGACATGCATAAATTCATCATAATCAATGTAATCTCCTTCGATTTGCTCAATTCCATCTATTACGACATCACCACTTATTTCATCTCGACCGCCATTTAAAGCATAAAGAAGTGCTTTAGCTAGATTAATACGGGCTCCAAAGAATTGCATTTGTTTACCTTCTACCATAGCTGATACGCAACAGCTAATTGCATAATCACTACCATATATTGGACGCATTACATCATCATTCTCATATTGAATTGTATGTGTTATGATTGACATTTCACTGCAATATTTTTTGAAGCTTTCAGGTAATTTGTTACTCCATAATATTGTCATATTTGGTTCTGCTGATGTACCTATATTATTTAATGTGTTAATAATTCTAAATGATGATTTGGTAACTAATGATCTAGAATCATCAAGCATTCCACCAATTGATTCTGTTACCCAAGTAGGATCTCCAGCAAATAATTCATTATATTCTGGTGTTCTTAGGTGTCTAACTAGTCTTAATTTTATTACATATTGATCAATTAATTCTTGAGCTTCTTCTTCAGTAATTAGACCTTTTTCTAAGTCTCTTTCAATATATATATCTATAAATGTAGTATTTCTTCCGATACTAGTTGCTGCTCCATTATTTTGTTTGATTGCTGCTAGATATCCAAAGTATAACCACTGAATTGCTTCTTTAGCGTTTGAAGCTGGTTTTGAAATATCATATCCATAACGAGATGCCATTTTTACTGTTTCTTTTAGGGCTTTTATTTGTTCTGCTACTTCTTCACGAAGTCTAATGGTTGACATATTAAGTGGATCTATTAATTTATCTAGATCTTCTTGTTTCTTTGCTATTAGAAAGTCAACTCCATATAGGGCAATTCTTCTATAATCACCTATTAGACGTCCACGACCATATGCATCAGGAAGTCCTGTTATTAAATGATTAGTTCTGGCTTTTCTGATATCTTTTGTATAGGCATCAAATACTCCATCGTTATGTGTTTTACGATATTCTGTAAATTTCATTTCTATGTCTTTATTTAATACATAACCATAGGCTTCTAAGGATTTTTTTACCATTCTCATACCGCCATATGGATTTACAATTCTTTTTAGTGGCTCATCTGTTTGAAGTCCTACTATTACTTCATTTTTTCTATCAATGTATCCTGGTTCAAAATTATCAATTCCAGCTATGATATCTGTTTCTACATCAAGTACTCCACTGATTGCTTCTTTTTTTATTAATGATTCACATTTTTTCCATACTTTTTGAGTTTTGCTTGATACTCCTTTTAAGAATGTACTATCTCCTCTGTATTCTTTATAATTGGCAGCAATAAATCCTGCGACATCGATATTTTTTTGCCAATTTCCATTTTTAAATCCATTCCATTCGTTCATAATTTACCTCCTACTTAAAAATTCTTCTTCTGTCCAAGTTGTTATTCCTAATTTAATTGCTTCGTCATATTTACTTCCTGGACTACTTCCAACGATTACAACATCTGTTTTTTTACTGACACTACTTGTTATTTTACCTCCAAAAGATTCTATTATATCTTTTGCTTCGTTACGGGTAAGTGATTCTAGTGTTCCTGTTAAAACAAAGGTTTTATTATTAAATTCTTCATTAATATGTTTTTCTCTACCTATATAGTTAGTATTTATTCCTAATTCTTTTAAGTTATTAATTAATTCTTTATTAATACTAAAATAGTCATATACACTTTTAGCTATTATTTCTCCTATATCAGTAATTGTACATAATTCTTCATATGTTGCGTTCATTATATTATCAATATTATCATAGAAACTAGCTAAAATAGTGGCTGTTTTCTTACCTACATGTCTAATTCCTAGACCAAATAATAATCTTTCTAAGGAATTATTTTTACTATTTTCAATAGCTGTTAATAAGTTTTCAATACTTTTTTCGCCAAATCCTTCTAGTTCTTTTAAGTCTTCTTTATGATCTTTAATGTGATAATAATCCGTTATACTTCTTAAATAACCAAAATTATAAAAATCCTCAACTATTCTTTCGCCAAATCCTTCGATGTTCATAGCATCTCTACTGGCAAAATGAATTAGTCCTTCTATATTTCTAGCATCACATTTTTCATTTGGGCAAAAGTATGCTGCTTCTGTTTCTTTTTTTACTAATGGTGTATTACATATTGGACAATTTTTAATCATCTCAAATGGTATTTCTTCACCAGTTCTTCTTTCAAATTTTACTTCAACTACTTCTGGTATAATATCACCAGCTTTTTGAATTAGTACAGTATCTCCAACTCTTATATCTTTTGATAAGATATAATCTTCATTATGTAATGTGGCACTAGCTACTTTACTTCCGGCCACTCTTACCGGGTTTAGATCTGCTCTTGGGGTTACTTTACCAGTTCTTCCTACACAGAATTCGATATTAGTTAATTTTGTTAATACTTGTTCTGCGGGAAATTTATAAGCAATTGCCCATTTTGGTACACGTACTGTAAATCCTAGTTTTTCTTGATCTTTAAAATCATCTACTTTGATAACTATACCATCTATATCATACTCAAGTTCACTACGATGAGAATTCCAATACTTTAAATACTCTATTACTTCATCTATATTTTTAACTTTTTTAATATGAGGATTAACTGTAAATGTTAGTGATTTCATATATTCAAGGGCTTCTTTTTGAGAATGTATATTATAATTATTAGCTTGCGGTAAGTGATATATAAATGTAGCTAAATTACGTTTTGCTGCAATACTGGAATCTAGTTGTCTTACTGATCCGGCTGCAGCATTTCTAGGATTAGCAAATATTTTTTCACCTAGTTTTTCTTTTTCTTCATTTAATGCTTCAAAAGATTTTTTAGGCATATATACTTCTCCACGTACTTCAATATCAATATCTTCAGGTATGGATAACGGGACATTTTTGATGGTTCTTACATTATGAGTTATGTCTTCACCAGTAGTTCCATCTCCACGGGTTACTGCTCTTATGAGTTTTCCTTTTTCATAAATAAGTGAAACTGATAATCCATCTATTTTAAGTTCACATACATAATTAGGATTAGGTATTGTTTTTTTGATTTTTTCATCAAATTCAATAACTTCTTCATAGTTAAAAACATCACCAAGTGATAACATTGGTGTACTATGTCTTACTTTTTTAAATTCACTTATAACTGTTGATCCTACTTTTAATGTTGGAGAATCTGGTCTAACTAAATGAGGATTATTAGTCTCTAATTTAATAAGTTCATCCATATAGTCATCATATTCCTGGTCAGTTATTGTGGGACTATCTAAATTATAATATTCATAACTTGCTTTATTTAATATTTTTATTAATTCATCTATTCTTTTTTCTATCATATTTCACCTCATCTATTCCTATATACATTATACCATGAACTAAATTTTTTTTAAACAAAAATTGACATAATTTGAAATTTATAGTAATATATTTTTCAAAAAAGGGGGAGTTGTTGTGACACTTTCAAAATTAGATATTGAAAATATTGAAAAATTAATTAATATAGAAGAATTAATTCTAAATGTTTATAATGAATTAATTAATTTGGAAATAAATGATAGAAAAATGGAAATTTATGGAAAATATGATTATTTAAAAAGTTTATATTCTATTGAAAGTAATTCTTTTAAGGAATTTGATGATATAGATAAATATCAAATGATTATTGAATATATTGATAATAATTATGATAAAAAAAATCCTATTATTCTACAGCGTATTATTAATCAATTAAATGATATATTTTTAAATTACAAACATCATTTATTATATAATCAAAAAAATATATCAGCTGATGCGATAGTTGAACGTGGTAATGTTATAACTTCTCAAATTAACCAATTTATTACTGACGATATAAATAGTATATTTAGATTATATTTAATTAATAATATTAAAAATACTAATAATAGTGAAATTAAGAATTCTATGATTCAATATAAGTATTTAAATATATTTTCTAATATTAATAATAATAATGAAATATTTAATGTTAATAGTGATAATAATCAAGTTTATCTTTCATATAAGGCCTTATTTCAAGTTTTACACAATAAAAGAAATATACCTGAATTTGTTTTAAATCAAATTTTATTTGAGAGGATTAATACTATTTTAAATTCATTAATCAATGAATTACTTGATACACCTGATAATAATTTATTTGATTCATCACAACTAGCTCAAGCATTTATTATTTCATTTTATATTCAATCTTGTTTAAATTTTGTTAATGATGAGTCAATTCTAATATTTAAGGATGATATTAATAAAAATGCTTCAAATTCTATATCAAAAGAGATTTTATTAAATTGTGTTGATAATGTGATTAATGAGGATGAAAATAAACCTAAAATATATAGTATTAGTTTTTATGAAAAAAAATAATCTTTTGATTATTTTTTTATGGATTCAATATTAACTAATTTATTTTTTTCATTAAATACTAGTTTTAATACTTCTGGAGAATCAAAACCATTTAGAATTGTTTTTCCTTTAAATTTAATTACATATTTACTATTAATCATTTCTACACAACACCATTTGGTAAGTAAGAAAGCAATGGAAGATGCATGACTAACTATAGCGGCTTTTTTATCTTTATTTTGTTTCATTATTTTAATTAAGCCTCTAATCATACGTTTATTTACTTCACTTCTGGATTCACCATTTTCTAATTTATAATCTTCATCTTCTATTTGTCTAATAAAGAAGTTTTGAGGTATTTTTTTTATATTGTCAACACCAAATTTTCTTTCATTAAAATCTTCATCAATGTATAATGGTATTTGATTATAATGAGCAATGTATTTAGCTGTTGAAAGTGCTCTTACATAATTACTGGATACTACCATACTTATATCTTTAAGTTCTTCTAATTTGGCCATTTTTTTAGCTTTTCTTTCTCCATCGACACTTAAGATATATTTTTCATTTTCTAATTGAAATGATTCATTTGTATTTATATATAATTTTTCAAAATTACCTCTTGAATGTCTAATTAAATATATAGTTGTCATATCATCACCTACTATGATAGTTATATCATAAATTAGTAATTATTTCAAGGTTATTTTTCTTTTAATAATTTATCTATGTTAACTATTTCATATCCTTTGCTATTAATATAATTTATAATACTATCTAATTCTTTTAGTAATTTATTATTAATATCAAATGCTAATATTGCTCCATTTTTTAGATTATTTTTTACTTCAGATAATAGATTATTAGTTATTTCTATGGGTTTTATAGTATAATTTTTATATTTTACACAATATTCAATATTATTGATATTATCTGTATAGTAGCAATATCCTTGTTTTTGATTGGTTAAGCTTTTAATAATTGTATCCATCCAAATAAATGCTGAGTCACTATAATCTAGGTTATTACTTAAGTTACCAATAATATGTCCTGAATTGATTAATTCAATTACTAAATCGTTATTATCTTCAAACCAATTACTATTAATAAAAAATGTTGTTTTTATATTATATTTATTAATTATTTTAAGGATACTATCTACTTTATCATTTACTTTAAAGATTAAACTAATATATCTATTTTTTTTATTACCATTTATTATATATTTATCTATATTATCATTTAAACTAATATTAGGTTTTATATAATTATATACATACATATCGGGATTATAATTACCATATTTTTTCATTTTTTTATAGCTTTTTTTTATATTAACTACTCTACCATAAATACCAGGTATGATTGTATCATTTTCTATAATTGCATCTATTGGTTCTATATTAAAATTAGTACTATTTTCTTTAATTTGAAGCATAATATTATCAACATTTTCAAATACTGATGTTGTTTTTTCTGTTATAAAAAAGCTAAAACAGGCTAGAGATAATAAACCTATTATTTCAAATAATCTTTTCATAAACCACCTAATAAAATATATGATATAAAAAAAGGAAAATACAATTATTTTCCTTTTAATGTTTTTTTCTATATGGTGCTTAAAAATCTAATGAATGTTCCTGATATTCTACCTAGAGAAAATAATGCTTTAATTATATAAGTTATAATTGGTAATAGTAATATAGTTAATGAACTTATTACTATTATTTTGGTTATTTTATTATGAATTAGTTGCATATATTTCCACTAAAGATTCTTCTTACTGATGTTCCAAGGCTTCTTCCTATTTCTAGTAATACATTACCTGCTCTTACTAATGATGATATAAATGATCCTGTTAATAGGCTTGTACCACCTTTTATTTCCATTAATTCTTCTTTATTTAATTCTTCCATAGATCCTCCTTAATTACATTTTAATGGTCTTACTATTCCATCTATAAAACCTACCACAAATGTTACTCCTGCTATTATAAGTAAACAAGAGCCAATACTTATTCCTCCACCTTGTATTTCTTTTAGTTCTTCTTCTTTTAGTTCTTTCATTGAGTCATCCCTTTCTTTATCTTTTTTATTAATTCTTTTATGAGTGTGGTTTTTCCTGTTTTAAATCTAATTTTTAAGATATTATTATTTATAAGTAATTCTTTTTCTAATTTGCAATCTACTAATAATTCATAGTACGTATCTAATTTGTTTATTTTTATTATTTTATAATCATACTTATTATCTTCTATGTATAGTTTATAATTTTTTTTAATTGGAAATAAAGATTTATCAATTATTATTTTTAGATTATAATCTTCTTTTATTTCGACGTATCCAATGGTATTTGTATATTTATTTATTTTAAATAGTATGCTTATTAAAATAAATACAAGAGATAAAATACATAGTATGGTAATCCAAGAGATTATTTTTGATGGTTTTTCATTTATTAGTTTCATTTTGGAATAGTTAAAGGCATTAAGATTTTCCATTTTTATATTCACTCCTAATAATGCTTCCATCATTTATTTCAATTAGATTATCAAATAGGTCAATATTATCTAGTCTATGGGTTATAAATATTATAGTTTTAGTTTTATAATATTTAATTATATTTTTTAATATTTTTCTTTCTAAATTGATATCTATTTGATTTGTACCTTCATCTATTATTAGAATATTAAATTTTCTAAGAAGGGTTCTAGCTAATATTATTCTTTGTTTTTCTCCTCCCGAGATATTATAGCCATTTTCTTCTATCATCATATTGTATCCTAAATTACTTTTATTAATAATTTCGTCTATAAAACAATTTTTACACACTTCTAGAAAGAATAAATTATCACTATTTTCAATATTAATATTATTAAATATACTATCTGTAAAAAGGGTTTCATTTTGACTTAAATATAAGATATTATTTAATGATTTATCTTTATAATTATTTATATCTACTCCATCTATAAATATTTTATTCATATCTACATCATAATACCTCATAAGTAGTTTAAATAGAGTTGATTTACCAGAACCACTTTTACCAATAATAACTGTTTTGGTACCACTTTTTATTTTTAAGTTTATATTTTTTAAGACATTATATCTATTATCAAAGGTATATGTTAAGCTTTTAAATTCAATATCTCCTTTAATATTTTTATCAAGTATTCCTTTATCTTTATTAATGCTTATTAGTTCTAAAACTCTTTTTAATGCATTTTTGGCTTCATTTATATTGTTATCTAATTCGATAATATTTTTTATCGGCTCTAAGAAAAAACTAAGTAATGCATTAAATGTTATTAGGCTTCCTAATGATAAGGAATTATCTATTACTTTTAATGTTCCTATAAATATAATTATGACAAATCCAATATTATTTATTAATTCTTTAATGAAATGGATTATAAAATATGTACTTTGATAATTAAATACTTCTTTTAGGAGGTGAATGTATTTTTTTTCAAAGTTATCGTTTACTTTGTTTTCGATGTGTAATCCTTTTATGGTTTCGTATGCTTGTAAGCTTTCTACCATATAGGTACTTACATTACTTTTAGCTATTTGAACTTTATTAATTATGAATTTATATTTATTTTTAAAGATTATAATAGTTAATACATGCATGAAAATAATTATTATACTTATTATGGTTAATGTAGAACAAATTTTATACATAAATATTAGTACAAGCAAAGTGAGTGGAAAATCAATAAAAACAGCTAAAAATAGTTTACTAATGATATCTCTTATACTTGATAGGTCATTAAATCTTGATATAACTTCTCCTGTGGTACGATTTTTGAAATAGTGATAAGGGAGTTTAATAATTTTATGATAATTATCCACTATTAAGTTTAGATCAATTTTTTGATTGATGTAAATTAGTATTTTATTTCTAAAATAATCTGTTATTGTTTTAAGCACATATATAGAAAAGAAAAATATAAATATTAGATATGTATTATTATGAGAATGATTATTTATTTCATCAATCATATATTGTATATAAAAGGAATTTATTATAGAAAAGATAGTAATAAATATTGATAACATTAGTAATTGTTTTAATAAGATGTGGTGGTTTTTTATTATTTCAAATATGAATGAATAAATATTTACACTATTTTCTATAGGAAGTGGTTTTATAGGAGTTAAAAATATTAATATTTTATTAAATACTAATTTGAAGTAATCAAATGATACTTTTTTTAGTTTGTCGGCAGGATCACCAATTATTAAATATTTATTTTTATAGTTTATTTCATAAATAACTATAAAGTGCAGATAAGAATTATCTATAGTTATATTGGCGATACAAGGGAACAATACATTCTCATTATTTATATCATCAAATTCACATTTAACTCCTCTAGCATCAAATCCTATTTGTTTGGCAGCATTTATCAGATTATAAGCATTTGTACCCTCTTTATTTGTTTTAGTTATTTGTCTTAACTGTTCGAGATTTAGAAATCCATGGTAATACTTGATAATCATCTGTAATGATGCTGCTCCACAATCTTTTATTCCTTCTTGTTTAATGAATGGATATTTTTTCAATTATCTCACCCCCTCATGTATATTATTCGACAAAACTTTTCGATTTCCTTTTTTTTTCTTAAAAAAATTGAAAAAAAATGAAATTTCTTTATTGAATGCAAAAAAAAAGACTATTTTTCAAATAATCCTTCGCATAATTCATCCATGGTCATATCTAACATTAGAGCTATTTTATACATTGAATAGAATGATAAATTCTTTTTGCCACCTCTACTTACGATATGTCTTAGATATTCATAGGACATTCCTATTTCTTCTGATAGATTCATTAGATTTATATTATCTTCTTTACATTTTTTTCTAATGTTAGCTCCTACTATATTTTGAACTTCGTCTACTTTTTTTATTTCTTTTAATCCATTCATATTTCCACCAAGTATATTATATAATAAACAAATTTTGGTGTCTGCAAACAATTATTTTGCATTTTTTTATGAATATATAAATAAGTATTTAATATAATATAATAGATTTGGAGGCAAATATGATTAATAAAAGAAGCTTATGGTTTTTTACTTTATTTAGTTTAATTCTGGTACTTAGTATTTATTATATTACGATGCCAAGTGAAATGTTACTTAATAATAATTCTAAAAGTACTACTAAAAAAGAAAGTGTTAATAACTCTAATGAACAAGTGACAGTAAATATTGAGGAAAGTGATTTACTAGCTGCTTTAAGAGTAGAATCTGATAGTGAGATGGAAAGTGAGATTGAAAATTTAAAGATGGTTTTAACTGATGATAAAACTAGTACTGATGATAAAAATAAGGCTTATGAAAAGATTAAAAAATTAAATAATAATCGGAGTGAGGAAGAAAATTTAGAAAAGAAAGTAAAGGATGAATTTAATTTGGATGCATTTATAAAGATTGAAGATGATCAAATTAAGGTTACTATTGATAGTGATATTCATGATAATAGTTTAGCTAATAAGATTATGAGAAGTATACAAAGTAATTATGATACTAATAAATATATATCGGTTAAATTTCAAAAATAGTTTTTATTAACTATTTTTTAGGCATTTATTATCACTTTCTATTTAATAGTTCATACAATAATATGAGAAAATATAGCCACTGTTATAGAAAGTGAGGTAACATGAAAGGGATATTAACAAAAAGAGAAAAAGAAGTTTTTAATTTATTGATTGTTAATAAAACTACTAAGGAAATTGCTGATGAGTTAAATATTAGTGAGAAAACTGTTAGAAATCATATTTCTAATGTGATGCAGAAACTTGGGGTTAAAGGACGTGCTAGTGCGGTTGTAGAGCTTTTAAAATTAAAGGAAATTTCTCTTTAAAAAGTGCATTATATTGTACTTTTTTTCATATTATTTTATAGGGTGATGTTGTGATAAAAAGAATATATATTAAGAAAATATTGGTATCTTCTGTAGCTTTATTTGCATTTTTTTTAATATATTTTATTCCTAATGATAAAAAGATGGATTTAACTATTAAGCAAGAGGTTAAATATGTTAATAGTGATATTACTACACATAACATATATTTACTTGATAAGGATAATTATGTAGCTAAAACAGAAATAGTTATTAATGATAATGAAATAGAAAATGTAGCTAAATATTTATTAACTGCTTTAATTATTGATGGAGAATATGAAGATAAGATTCCTAATGGATTTAGAGCTTTAATACCTAGTGATACTAATATTTTAGATATTGAATATAAAGATAATTTAGTAAAAGTTAATTTTTCTGATTCTTTACTTGATACGGAAATGGAAGAGCAAGTAATTGAAGCAATTATTTATACTTTAACTAGTATTAATGGTGTTGATAAGGTAATAATACTTATTGATGGTAAAATATTAACTAAGTTACCTAAAAGTAATATTAATTTACCTAGTACTTTAGATAGAAGTTTTGGTATTAATAAAGAATATGATGTTAATAAAAATAAAAATATTAGTAAGACTACTATTTATTATGTTAATAAGTATAATGATTTAGAATATTATGTACCTGTTACTAAGATTAATAATGATGAAAGGGATAAAATAGAAATTATTATTGATGAACTTAGTAGTAAGAATATTTATAGAACTAATTTAATGAGTTATTTAAATAGTAATACTAAGGTATTATCGGTTAATGAAGATAATAATTCGATGATGATTGATTTTAATGATTATATTTTTAATGATATTGAAAGTAAAGATATTTTAGAGGAAGTTATTTATACTATATGTTTATCTATTTATGATAATTATAAGGTTAATGAGGTTGTTTTTAGGGTAAATAATGAAGAAATTTATAAAAATTAGAAAAAAGTACTTGAATAATAAGTACTTTTATTGTATAATTACTTTGTTACGTCTCAGTAGCTCAGCTGGATAGAGCATCGCCCTTCTAAGGCGAGTGTCAGGGGTTCGAATCCCTTCTGGGACACCATTTAGAATATTTTAGAGAACTTGCAAAAAGTTCTTTTTTATGTTATTATGTATTTAGCAAGAGTTCTTGCATATAATAAAAAAGGGAACATTCAGTTTTCCGAGTTGAATGCCTACCCATATTAATTGTTGAGACATTTAATTCAGCATTGAATTAAGTGTCATTTTTTTATTACTACTATCATGATAATAAGAAGGAATAAAATGATAGTAATGTATCTTAGAACTTTGATTACAAAGTTTCTTTTTTTCATTATTATCAAACCTCCTCTCTATTTGAGATTTGGTAGACACTTAACTACTAAATGTTCCTATATATATTATACTATTTATGAAAGATAAATTCGATCTTTTATTGTTCACTTCCATTAAAATGTTTGATAAATACGGATGTATCTCTTATGATATATCCTCTATTTTTATAGAATCTATGTGCTTCTACTCTTTTATTTCCTGATGTAAATTTCATATAGTCAATATTATAGATACTAGCATATTCTTCTAATTTTTTTAATAGTGAATCTCCTATTCCTTGACAACGATAATCTTCATGGACACAGAAATAGTTTAGATAGAAATATTTTTCATCGGTAAATAAGTCATTGTGTATTTCTACTAAGGCATGTCCTATTACTAAATCATTATCTAGTGCTACTATATCAATAATATTTTTATTATCTAATAGATTTTTTAGACAATATTTTTTTATTTCTCTTTTAAATATACCATTTAATAAAGTATATAATCCTTCTATATCTTTTGATTCTAATTTTTTTATTTCATAATTCATATTATCACCTTTTTTCTATAATTTCATAAAATACTATGAAAGGAGTCTAATTATGTATCAAAATTATAATAAGCAACAATTCTATAATCAGAAACCTAATAATAATTATCAACAATTTTATAATCCAAATAATAATGATGATCGTTTTATTGGTGGAGGTTTTTTAGGACCATTTATTCTAGGTGGGTTAACTGGTGGTTTGGTTGCTCCATTTTTCTATGGTAATAGACCTAATTATAATTATTATTATCCATATCCTGCTACATATTATTATGGTGGAGGTTATTATCGATAACTATATTTATTATAACATAAAGTTAAGGAAATCCTTAATTTTTTTATGAAAAAAGAAGCTTTATTTAGCTTCTTCTACAGCTCTTGTTTCTCTAATTACGGTAACTTTTATTGTTCCAGGATATTGTAATTTTTCTTCAATTTTATTTTTTATATCATATGCTACTTTATGAGATGTTGCATCATCTATTTCTTCTGGTTTTACTAGTACACGTAATTCTCTACCTGCTTGCATTGCGAATGATTTTTCTACACCTTCTATTTCATTAGCTATATCTTCTAGATCTCTTAATCTTTGAACATAGTTTTCAAGTGAATCATTTCTAGCACCTGGACGGGTTGCGGACAATGTATCTGCTATAGCTACTAAACTAGATATTACACTTGTTGCTTCACAATCTCCATGATGAGATTCTATAGCATTTATAACCACTTCATTTTCATTATATTTTTTAGCGATATTTGAACCTATTTCAACATGGCTACCTTCTATTTCATGGTCTATTGATTTTCCAATATCATGTAATAATCCGGCTCTTTTAGCTAGCATTACATTTTCTCCAAGTTCTGATGCCATTATTCCTGTTAGGTTGGCTACTTCTATTGAATGCATTAAACCATTTTGACCATAACTTGTTCTAAATTTTAGTTTACCAATAAGTTCTACTAATTCTGGATCAACTTTTGTTATTCCTAACTCAAATAATGCTTCTTCTCCGTATTCTAGTATTTTTGCTCGCATTTCTTTTGCTGTTTTATCATATACTTCTTCAATTCTAGCTGGATGAATTCTTCCATCTTTAATTAAAGTTTCTACTGTTAATCTGGCTATTTCTCTTCTTAGTGGATCAAATGATGATAAAACTATTGCTTCTGGGGTATCATCTATTATTAGATCAACACCTGTTACTGCTTCTATGGTACGAATATTTCTTCCTTCTCTACCAATAATTCTACCTTTCATATCATCATTATCTAGATTAACTACTGTTATTGTTTGTTCTTCGACAACGTCACTCGCATATTTTTGCATACTTTCAATTAACATTGATTTTGCTTTTTTATCTACGACCAATTTAGCTTCTTCTTCTTTTTCTTTTATTAATGAAGCTATTTCTTTACTCATTGTCTCTTCTATTTTTTTAAGAACAATTTCTCTTGCTTTTTCTTTAGAATATCCTGAAATTTTTTCAAGCATTTCTAACTGACTATTTTTTATCTCCTCTATTTTTGCTTTTTCATTTTGAATATCATTTTGTTTATCGATTAAATTTTGTTCTTTTTCATCTATTAGCATTTCTCTATTTTGTAAGTTTTCGTTTCTTTTATCTAAAGTTTCTTCACGGAAAATTAATCTTTTTTCCATTTCTTTGGCTTCAGATTTTTTTTCTTTTAATTCTTCTTCTACTTTTTCTTTTATTTCATTTGCTTCTTTTTTTGCTTCGCTAATAGTATCTTTTTTTATTTTTTCTGCTTCTGTTTTAGCTTTAGAAATAATATTTTCTGCGCTATCTGTTGCTTTATTTTTACGAATATTGTTAATTATAAACATTACGATTATTCCGACTATAAGTCCAATAAAAATTAGCAAAATGGAGAATACTGTATCATTCATTTTATTCCTCCATTTCCAAGAGTGAATTTCTCCACTCTATTATTATTTTAATGGTTAAATGATAATATGTCAAGTATTATAAAAAATGATTAATAATTTATGTGTAAATAAAAAATCCAATTATTATTTTATAACTGGATTTTCCTTATTTATTTTTGTACAATTAAATGTCATATTATCTTTATTAGTCATTACTATTTTTTTCTCTTCACTATTAATAGCTAAATCATATGATTTATTATATTCTTTATTTTTATCTTTATTATTTTCAATAAATTTTTCACTATTTAAAGTTAATTTATAATATAAAACATATTTATTACTATCTTTTTTATCTAATTTTTCTAATTTATAATTACCTATTATATAATTATTATCATCTTTACTCCATGTAAATTTATTATCTTTATTTATTTCTAATTTTATGACAAATTTATCATTATTATAATAACTACAATTCCATGTACCTATAAATTCTTTATTTATTCTATCTTTAAAAAATATAAAATATATTAATAATATAGCTATAATAATAATTACTATAATTGATGATATTAATAAAAATTTTTTAGTTAAATTATTTTTTTTCATATTACCTACTTCTACCGCCACCACCATGGCTAATTCCACTACTTCCGGTATGAGTTGATGATCCTCCACTACCTGATGATGTATTAATTCTAACTGAAGTTGTATGGGTAGTTACAAATTGATCATTTCTTTCAGTAATTTTTGCAGAATCTTTATCCATATAAGTATTTGCTTCAGTAGCTATTTTAACCATTTTATTTTTAGCTACTAAAATACCTAATACAATTGAAGCTACTAAAGCTGATACTGCGAATGCTATAAAAAATGGAAAATGTCTTTCTGCATATTTACTTGCATCTTTGATAAATAAATTAAATAATTCATAATAATCGTATTCTGTATAAACATCATCTAAAATACTATCTATTTTAGTATCAGTATATACTTTTATAGCTTTTCCTGTTGTTTCCATTTGAATATTTTCTTTTTCAAAATTATTATCTATTACAAGAATAACTCCATCATGAGAACTACCTATTCCAAAGCCATTATAGTCATAAAAATCATCGGCATATGCTTGGGTACTAGTTTTATCATGTTCATTAACTGTCACTAATACCATATCCATATTATATTTTTTTATATATTCATCTACTTTTTCTTTTAACATTTTTTCTTCACTATCTGTTAAAAGGTCTGCATAATCATATATTTTTTGGGATGTATCAAATGCATTTACATTAGTAATTAATAATATATTCATTAATAAGATTAAGATAAATAATATTTTTTTCATCCAATCACCCCTACAAAATAAAGAATTACAAATAAAGCCATTACTGAAGCAAAGACTGCTACCCACCATATTATTGCTTTTATTGGATCTACTGGAATATTACCTATCATTTTACCAGTTTGACCATTCATAGCAAATGTTCTTAATTTACCTTTATAATTTACATTTAATAACCATACAGGTAATAATGCATAATCATCATTTATTTTTTCACATTTGATATCTTTTTTTACCACATTTACAACATTAAATCCTTTTATATCAGCTTTTAAAGTTTTTACTGTAGATTCTTCTGAACGATTTTGTGCTACTTTAACAGCTTCTTCATTTGGTAAATCATATTTTTCAGCTAAAAATCCTGATAAGTATGAATGTGTAAATTTTTTTAAATCATTATAATCAAATGGTTCTATAGAATTCATAATATCATCTGCAAAATGCTTAGATCCATCTACTGGAATACGTTTATATTCCATATTACCAGCTCTAGTTGATAAATAAACATCAGTTTTGGTATGACTATAATTTCCTGTTACCCAAGTTGTAATTCTTTTACTATCTGCTTGAATTGATCCAGATGTATTTATATCATATAGCCAAAATGGGATATATATTCCTTTTGTTTCTTCAATATTTTTTGGATCATTAAAAATCTTAGGCATTAATGGTTTACCTTTACCAATTGTTCTAAACTTTTCTATAGCATCTTCTTTAGTAAATTTAAATGGAATTACATAATCTGGATTAAATTCATCTACTAATTTATTTTTTAAAATAGCTGTATTTTTACAATAAACACAGAATGTAGCTGAAGTGTTTTCATCAGCTACTATTTGGGCTCCACAATTGTTACAGATATAAATATCCATACCATTTGCATCTTTATCCATTTTTGTTGTATGTTCTTCACTTAATTCTTTTTTTCCTACTTTTTTATCATGTTTTTGTAAATCTTCTAAGGTATATTCACTTTTACAAAATTCACATTTCCAATTTTGTCCATGAGGGTCAAATTTTAGTATTGCATCACACGATGGACATTTATAATCTAATGTTCCACTCTTGCTCATTTTAACACCTTCCTTATAGAATGAGTATACCATATTTATAGTTAAAATACAATCAAAAAGGACATAATTTCATGTCCTATTTTTTATCTTTTATTAAGTTTTTTATGAATTCTACAAATTCATTACTATCTAAAGTTTCAGTTTTTTCACTACCATATTTTCGATATGAAATAGTACTATTATCTCTTTCTTTATCTCCTAATATTAAAGTAAATGGTATTTTACGTGTTACTGATTCACGTATTTTATAATTCATTTTTTCATCTCTATCATCTAGTTCTACTCTTATATCATTTTCAAGTAATAAGTCTTTTATTTTTTTAGAATAATCTAGATGATATTCTTTGTTTACTGGAATGATATTTACTTGAACTGGTGATAAGAATGTTGGAAGTACTCCTTTTGTTTCTTCTAGATAATATGCAATAAATCTATCTATTGAACCAAATACTGCTCTATGAAGTACTACTGGTGTTTTTTTAGATCCATCTTTGTCTACATAAGTTAAATTAAATTTCATTGGTAAGCAGAAATCTATTTGACAAGTTGAAATTGTTATTTCATTACCTACAGCTGGTTTAACTTGTACATCTAGTTTTGGGCCATAGAAAGCAGCTTCTCCTGTTTTTTCTACATAGTCTATGCCAATATTATCCATTACTTTACGAAGCATATCTTCAGCTTTATTCCACATTTCATCATCTTGATAATATTTTACTTTATCTTCTGGATCTCTTAATGATAATTCAAAACGGTAATTAGTTATATTTAATTCTTTGTAGCATTCTAATATTAAGTCAACTACTGTTTTAAATTCACTTTCTACTTGTTCTAATGTACAAAATAAATGGGCATCATTTTGACAGAATGTTCTTACTCTTTCTACTCCTTTTAATGATCCACTTGCCTCATATCTACAATCTCTAGCTATTTCTCCTATTCTAATAGGTAAATCTTTATATGAATGAATTCCATTAGAATAAATAACCATATGATGTGGACAATTCATTGGACGAAGTACAAATTCTTCTCCATCTACTTCCATTATTGGGAACATTGAATCTCTATAATGATCTAAGTGTCCACTTGTTTTATATAATTCTACATTACCAAGTGGTGGAGTCATTACATGTTTATATCCTAATTTCTTTTCTTTTGTTTTTATGTATTTTTCTAACTCTTCCCATAAAATATATCCATTTGGTAAATACATTGGAAGTCCTTTACCTACTAAATCAGATAGCATAAATAAGTTTTGTTCTTTACCAATTTTTCTGTGATCTCTTAGTTTTGCTTCTTCTAATTCTTTTAAGTAGTCATTTAAATCTTCTTCTGTTTCAAAGCATACTCCATATATTCTTTGAAGCATTTTATTTTTAGAATCCCCTTTAAAATATGCTCCTGATACTCTTATTAATTTAAAATATTTCATTGATTTAGTTGTTGGCATATGAGGTCCACGACATAGATCAACAAAGTCATCTTGTTTATATGCAGTAATTACTTCATCATCACTTAAATTATTTATGATATCTAATTTATAAGGATTATCCTTAAACATATCTAAAGCTTCTTTTTTAGAAAGTTCCAATCTAGTTATCCTTTTATCACTTTTAGATATTTTTTTCATTTCCTTTTCTATTTTTTGTAAATCATCTATAGTAATAGATTCATCTAGGTCTATATCATAATAAAATCCCTCTTCTATAGCTGGTCCTACCCAAAATAAAGCTTTAGGAAATAAATGTTTTATAGCATGAGCTAGAAGGTGTGCACAACTATGGTTTAACATATTTAATTTTTCATTTTCTTTTATATTTATCATTATTCTTCCTCCATTTTTCTAATTTTTACTTTTTCTTTTTCTTTTCGATATTTTCTATTTTCTCTTTTTTTCTCTATACGTCTTTTGTGTAATTCTAATTTTACTTTAAAATACATTTTACCATTTTTTTCTTGACGATATTTTCTTTCTAATTGTTCTAATTCATAATCCATTAAAAAATCTAAATCAGTATTTGTAAGTTCATAGTTAATACTATCTTCTTTATCTTGTCTTGGACAATATGATTTAAGCAAGAAATTTCTAATATCTATAAGATTATATTTCTCACTAGTATTTCCATTAAATGTTATATATACTCTTCCTTGATTTGTTATATTAATAGCTATTATATCTTTTTCTTGGGTTAAAAGATTTGCTTTTTCTTTATTCTGATTAATACTTGTAAGATTTAAATATTGAATCATTAATCTTTCAAATGTATATATATCATCTAAATTTTTTATTAATATACCACCATCTTGATTAAGTTTTACAAATTCTTCATCAATAATATCTATCTCTCTACTAGTACTACCTATAATATCATTAGAGATACTATCATTATTTTCTAGTATTATTAAACCATTCTTATAATTATGCATAATTTTATCAATAGCTGATACTAGTTGCACTATTAAATTTTCTCTTTCATCTAATCCATTATTTTCAAGTTCATATCCAGTTATATATGGAATACACTTATTATTAGAGTCTCTTACTAAGACCACTTTACCAGTATACACTAATTCTGGATTTTTAACAATATCTTCAAATGATCCTCTCTGAATATCTGGAAATAAACTTTTAACGTTTTCATGAACTAATTTTTTATTTCTAAAGTCAGTCCTTCCATAATATTTTTCTAATAAATCATTAATAGATAATGCATTCTTATAATAATAATCTAAATTTTTAATCATATTTCCTCCTAAAAAAACAAAAAGAAGATAATACCATAAGGAGTCTATATAGACGGTACCATCCTCTTTTTTTACTTAATTATGATAATGGCTATTAACCAGGTTATAAAACCGACTTATAAGGAGTAACTATTAAATCTATTTATTATCTTCCACCTAATGATAACTCTCTATAAAACACAATTTAATAATATTGTCTTATAATATGTCTTTCTTGATGAATATTTTACTACTTTTTTTTTATTTTGTGAAGTATTTTTATGTAATTTAAAGAAAAATCTAGTAAAAACTAGATTAATCATTTTAATTTAATAAAACTATATTTATTATAAAATAAGTTAGATAAGTTAAATTATATTAAACCAGCTTTCAATATATTATTGATTGTTATTACACTATTTTGTTTATTTTTGTATCTTATTTTTTTAAATTTACTTAAAAAGTTCTAACAACCACTTCCATAATATATACCATTTCCATACGAGAAGCACTGAGTATTTTCACTGCTATAAATATATATATCACCATTTTGATTTAAACTAACATTAATTTCTGATTCGTCAGTACAATCAATACTATATTCTTCGTCTCCAGTACACTGATTATCCCAATCAAAAAAATGTTTTACAATATCAATATTTTTAGAAATCAATAAATTATCAGAATCTCCTTCTAAACAAAAATATCTATTGTTCATAGCACCACACAAAAAAACTCTTGTAACTATATTATTATCTGTTATAACTCCAGCAAAAGCATCACCCAAAGAAGAATAATCATTTGTATAATCATTAGATTCGTCTAATTCTTCATTTAATAATTGAAAACCAGTAAAAAAAATACAATTTGGACACATACTTTCCATTGAATATGGATCTACTGGTTTTACTTCTGCTATTTCTACATTAGTATTCCATGCTGTTGCATACTTATTATATTGTACTGTTTCTATTGTTAGTGTTAATGTATATGTAGCATTATCATAATCATCGCCACTAGAGTTACATGTTGTAGTTGTTACTCCATTGTTAGTTGTTGTTGTACATGTATCATCTAATTTAGTTTTTGGATTAAATGTTACTGATTCTAATAATGAACTAGTTGATTCTGTTGGTGCTAATTTATAATTATAATAGTAATAATTACCTACTTTAGTCCAATCTGATGTATTAGCTAAATTAAGTATTGCTACCCTTTCATCTGTTTCTAACTCACTTTGTGTAGTATGAGTTGATTTAGTACCATCTGCATGAATCCATCCATTTAATGTACCATTATTATTTGTAGTCCAAGATTCAGTAACTAGTACTCTTACAGCTTGGTCTACTTCCCCTGTATTAGTGGCTACTAATGTTTTTTCTGTTGTATCTCCTGGTAGCCAATTATCAGGTGATACAAAGGTTTCTTCGTATGTAGTACCATATTCTTTAGTTGTAAATGTATTATCTAAACTGGTTGAGTTTGCAAAATAAGCTATTGTTAGACCTACTATACCTATTATAGCTATTAATAAAAGTGCAATTATACTTTTCTTATTATTCATTATATTCCTTCTTTCTATTATATAAATTATATCATATTTAATACAAAAATTATGTCATGTATCACCTTATTCTTTTACCCTTATAACATAATTTTAAGGCAAAAAAAAAATTGTCAACTATTTGAAAGATAGTTTTTTTAAATTTATTTAAAATGTACGTTTTTTAATTTTGGTTGTTAATTTTTTTAATTATGGTTTAAAAGAGGTATTTAATTTTATAAAAATTGTATGATTTTCAAAAAAAATGGTAATTAAATTTTTACCATTTTTAAAATTATAGCATTTGACATTATTTTTTAGTAATAATATAATGCTTTTTGAAACATTTTAATGTGAGTGTCTTACCTTTTTATTATATTAAATTATATAGAAAGGACTGATATTATGAGTAAAAGATATTTTATAATAAAATTACTACATTCTATCATTATCATTTTATTGCTACTTATTCTACTTATTATAGTAATAAAAAAAGACACTCTGTAATTTGAGTGTCACCACCTAAATTATAAAGGTAAGACATTCTATTACGCATTAGAATGTTTCCTTTTTTGTGCAAGAATGAACTTGCTAAAATAATAATATCACTACTATTTGTATATGTCAATAGTTTTTATCTTTTAAATTTTCCTTTTGCACCTTTTACGCCATTATAATTTGATAATATATTGGTATCAAAGGAATATGTTTTCTTTTGTTTATTTTTATATTCTTTGATAGCTATATTAATCATATCATCTAGTAATTGTTCATAACTTTTACCAATTGGTTCCCATAGATAGAAAGCTAAACTTCCTGGAATTGTGTTTGGTTCGTTTACATATACTTTGTTTTTCTTTTTATCTATTAGATAATCTATTCTACAAAGTCCACTTAGATTTAGTGCTTTAAATACTTGTTTACTTAAGTCTTTTATTTCGTTTTCAGTTTTTTCACTAATTCTAGCTGGTATTACTCTGCTTGCACTTGCCATACCTTTAGATCCTAATGATTTAATTCCGCCTTTTGTTTTACCTTTTGAGTTACCAATATATTTATCTTGGTATGTAAGAAGATTATGTTCACTTGTTACTTCTTCTAAGGCACTTGTTTCTTGATGCATGTAATTACCTAGAACACTACAGTTCACTTCTGTTAGATCTTCTACTGCTTTTTCTACAACTATTTTTTTATCATATTTTATTGCTTCTTCAATAGCATTTGTAATGTTTAGTTCATCTTTTACAAATGTTATTCCTACACTACTTCCAAGGGTAGCTGGTTTTACTACTACTGGATATCCTAATTTTTTTATTTTATTTAATATTGTATCTCTACTTTCATTATATTCTATATCATAAAACCAAGTATATTCTACTACAGGTATATTCATGCTTTCAAATACTTGTTTCATTACTACTTTATCTTGACCTAGTGCACTACCAAGTACTTTACTTCCTACATATGGTATACCTATTGAATCTAAATATCCTTGTAATGATCCATCTTCGACATTGTTTCCATGTACTATTGGAAGAACTATATCAATATCTGTTATATCGCTTCTAAATAGTCCAGTTACTTTTTGAAGATAAAATTTGTCTTTCTTTTTTACAAGTGTTACTTTTTTGGCATATTTTTTTAAATCATCAAAATTTCTGAATACATCTATATCCATTAATAATTTTCCAGCATACCATGTTCTATCTTTACTAATATAGATAGGCATTATATCATATTTTTCTTGATTTATGTGTTCCATTGCTTGGAGAGCACTTATGATACTTACTTCGTGTTCGACACTCTCTCCTCCAAATATTACTCCTAATTTTATTTTCATTATATCCTACCTTTCATTGAATAAATCTGGCAAATCATTTTCAAGTAATGCATATGTATTAGTACTAGCTAATTTATTCATTATTGGAAATGCTTCTTTGACATCATTTATTACAAATATATTTTTTTTATTATATTTTTTTTCTATTAAGCCATCATAGATTGGTTTTGTTTGTGCTTCTCCTACTAGGATTACATAATCGGCTACTTCGCTTATATATTCACCAAATTTTTTGTTTAATTCATATTGTTTATCTCCTAATTCAATCATACCGGGAGTTACTACTATTTTTTCTCCATCCATTAGATTAAGAACATCTAATGCCATTTTTGATCCTACTGGATTAGAGTTATAGGCATCATCTATTATATTAATATTTCCATATTTTTTTAGTTCTAGTCTATGTTCTATTACTTTTATACTTGATACTCCTCTTTGTAGTTCTTCAATAGTCATACCTAAGCATTTTCCTAACATTATACCGGCTAATATATTATAAACATTATGTTTTCCTAATAATTTAGTTGTAAATGTGTATTTTTCTTTGTCTCCTTTAAATATTACATCAAAGGTTGTACCATTACTTGATAATTTTATGTTGGTTGCTTTTAGATCTAAATCATCAGAATCTATTCCTACATAATATACTTTACAATTATTTTTTAATTTATAGTTTCTTTGATATTCATCATCACCATTAAGTATTCCAATTCCATCACTAGGTAATGATTCTATTAGTTCAAATTTTCCTTTTTGGATATTTTCTCTTGAACCAAAACTTTCAAAATGGGCTTCTCCAATTATTGTTAATACTCCGTATTTAGGATGCATTAAATCACATGTTTTTTTGATTTCTCCTATTTTGAATGCTCCCATTTCAGCTATAAATATATCATTAAATTTATCTAGATAATTATTAATTGAATTTATTAATCCATATGGGGTATTAAAGTTTTTAGGAGTAGCAAAGGCATTAAATTTTATATTTAAGATATCATTTAATATATTTTTACTACTAGTTTTTCCATAACTACCAGTAATTCCTATAACTGGTAAGTTCATACTTTTTAATTTTTTTAAAGCTTGATGTTTATATTTAAGATATACACATTTTTCTACTGGTATATTTATTTTATTAACAATTAATATTATAAAATAATTTAAATATGTTAATAACGATAAACCTAGGTAATAATATGGTATATAGTTTTTATTAAATGTAAGCATTATTAAAACTATTATAATTGTATATATAAGTGTTAGTGTTGTAAATAATCTTTTAATTCTAGCAGTAATTACTAATGGCTTTTTTACTTGTTCTTTATGAGTTGAATATAAAGCCATTATTAGAAAAGAAAATCCAGCAAAAAAGATATATGATACATTTTCTTTAAATAGAATACATATTACTGATAGTGGTAATAATATATCTATTGTTAAGAATACTTTTTTTAAATTTTTTATTATCCAAAAGAAATATCTTTTAGATTCATCATAGTAGTTTTGCTGCAACATATGCATTGATTTTTTACTCTTTAATATTGTTAGTATAAATAATGGCATTAATGATAATATAAAATACATAATTACCTCCTATTTTATAAATACTTTAAGAACGTTTGTTACTTCGTTTATTCTTTCTAAATATGCATAATGAGTACATCCTTCATAAATTACTACTCCTGCATCGGGAATTAGTTTTTCAAGTTCATATGCATCAGCTACTGGTACTGCTTCATCTAATGTTCCCCATATTATAAGGGTTGGACATTTTATTTTTTTGACATCTTCTGTTATATCTAAATTAACTGTACTAACTAGTATTTTTCTCATCATTTCACTAGCATTTTTATAATCAGTAGATCCTATATGTTTTTTGGCAAATCCTTCTAATTTATTTAAACCAGGTATTTTTTTTGCTTTTTTTAATAGTTTTGTTTTTAAGGATAATTTCTTTTTTTCTGGACGATAAGGACTACCAAATAATACTAGTTTTTCTACATCATATTTACTAGCATATACTAGGCTAATTTTTCCTCCAAATGAATGTCCCATAAGAATAGGTTTTTTAACATTTAAACTATCTAGTAGTTCTTTTATACATTCTACATAATCATATATTGTCCAAACATAATTTGGTTCTTGACTTAATCCATATCCAGGTAAATCCACTATTATAATTTTATTACCTTCTAATCTATCTCCAAGTGGTTTCATCATTTCAATATTTTGTCCCCATCCATGAAGAAGGACTACTGTATTTTTTCCACTTCCATATTCTATATAGTTTACATCTATATTTTTTATATGTTTAATCATACAAAAACCTCCATTATTAGTATACCACATTTTTTTATATAAAAAAAAGAAATTATAGCAATTTCTTAATTTTTTACATATGTTTACTGATATAATCTAATATTATCTGTTCTACCTAGTCCAACTTTTTCTTTTACTTCATAATATTTCTTTTTAGCTATTTCATTTGTCTTTTTATATCCTTCATCTAATATTTCATCAATTAGGTTTGAATTAATTATTTCATTATATTTATTTTGTAAGTTAGTTATTTTTTCTACTACTATATCAGCTACTGCTTTTTTAAATGTTCCATAGTTACTATCTTTAAATAAATTTACTGACTCTTCTATACTTATATCTTTTAATACTGAATAGATTGTTAATAAATTAGATATTCCAGGTTTATTTTCTTCATCAAAATATATTTTATTATCACTATCTGTTACAGCGCTCATTATTTTTTTTCTAATTACTTCTGGTTCATCTAAAAGTCTAATTATAGCTTTTTCATTTGTTGATGATTTACTCATTTTTTTAGTTGGTTCTTGTAAATCTTTAATACGTGCTCCTATTTCTGGTATTAATGGTTCTGGTATATTAAATGTCTCACCATATTTAGAATTGAAACGTTCTGCTAAATTTCTAGCTAATTCCACATGTTGTTTTTGGTCTGCTCCAGTTGGTACTAAGTCAGCATCATATAAAAGTATATCTGCTGCCATTAGTATTGGATATGTAAATAGTCCACAGCTTACATTCTTTTTACTAGCACTTTTTTCTTTGAACTGGGTCATTCTTGACATTTCTCCCATATATGAATGACATTCAAGGATCCAAGAAAGATTTGCATGATATAAATTTTCTGATTGTATATATAATGTACATTTTTTAGGATTTAATCCACTAGCTATATAAAGAGCTATATTTTTTCTAATACGTTCTTTTAAAAGGGATGGATCTTGTTCTACAGTTATTGAATGTAGATCTGGTACAAAAACAAATAATTCATAATCATCTTGATACTTAATTAGTTGTCTTATTCCACCAATGTAATTACCTAGTGTTAATTCTCCACTTGGTTGAAGCCCTGTTAATACTCTTTTCATATTATACCTCTATTCCATCTATACAATTATTATAAAGCCAAATTTTTAATTCGTTATTATCTCCTGTTTCGTAATACTTAATTAGTTTATAAACATATTCACCAATTAATTCAACAGGTACAGCGATTATTCCTTGACCATTTTTAATCATTTCTTTATTGGCAACTAAATTTGCTACCCTTTTATTACCATCTAAGAACATTTGACATCTCTGTATCCAACAAAATAAATCTAAACACCTATCTAATTTATTTGGATTTTTTAATATTTCTTGTAACTCACTATTATAATCACATTCAGCAGGTAATTTTGGTCTCCATGTTGTTCCTGTAATTCCTACTCCTTTTTCTCTAAATTCACCCAGAGGAGTTATGTTTTGTCCTTTGCAAACTTCAAAATGAATTTTTTTAATAAAATCTATATTTAAATCTTTATCTATATTATCAAAAACATATTTCCAAGCATCTTTTAATCCTTTTAATTTTAACATATCATCTATTGAAATATTGCCAGTATTTACATTATTCATAAAAGAATATGTATCAGCAAATGTAATAGCAATTCCTTCAAGATTAGCACTTTTATATATATTATCGACTAATTTTCTTTTAGCAAAAAATATATTATCTTCTTTAGACATATTATATTTACTTTCCATATACCAATACACCTCATAATAATTTTAACATTTATAATTTTATTTATCAATAAAAATAAACACATTTATTTAATATGTTTATTTTAGATTTATAATTGATATTTCACTACTAAATAATTTATCTAGAAAATGAAGTTTATTGATATGAGATGCTATAGTTATACCTGATGATATTACATAGTTGGTATTATCTACTTTTTTATATCCATAGCAATTATCTTCAAATAATCTTTTTCTTGGACTAATTATTCCTTTTCCTTTCATTATCTTCTTTAAAAAGTTAGGTGTTATTCCTCCATGCATATGTCCTGATACTACTAAATTAATTTTATTTCCTATTTTTAATTTATTTAATACTTCTTTGGTTGCGATACATATTGGGGAATGACATAATAGTATATTAAATTTATTATCAATTTTAGTAAATTTTTGATTGAAGAAATTTATAAAGTATTTACTATTTTCATCTTTTTTATAATAATATTCAAGTGGTAGAGTTACTCCTATAAAATTTATATTTCCATCACTATATGATTCATTATCTAAATAGAATACATTTTCAATACTTTTAATTTGTTCTATTAATCCAGTATTAAATGTTGGTATATGTTTTTTAGTAATAAATAGTTCATGATTACCAATACTAATTATTACTTTACATATTTTAGCAAGATTTGTTAACCATTCGATTAATAATTCTTTATCATATATTTTTGCTTCATCTATTAAGTCTCCTGGTATACATATATAATTGGGTTTTATTTCTTTTATTTTTTCTAATACTTTATTTAATTTTTTTATTTCGGTTTTATTATAATAATGTATATCGGATATAACTACTATTTTTTTATTAATTTTAACATTGATATTATAATTTTTTTTAATTATTTTTCCCATTTTGATATTCCTTTATAAATTTATTTTTGTATTCTAGTAATGTATCATTTTTAATACATTCACGCATTTCTTCCATCATTTTTACTAAGAAACGTATATTATGTATTGATAATAATCTAGCTCCAAATGATTCATCTGAAGTTATTAAATGTCTTACATATGCTTTGGTATAGTTTTTACAAGTATAACAATCACAATGTTCATCAATACAAGTAAAATCTTCTTTATATTTAAGATTTTTAATATTTATTCTACCAAGTCTAGTGAAGGCATTTCCATGACGAGCTAGTCTAGTTGGTAGAACACAGTCAAACATATCTATTCCTCTTATTACACCTTCAATTAGATCGATTGGATCTCCTACTCCCATTAGGTATCTAGGTTTATCTTTTGGTAAGTATTTAACGGCATAGTCAATCATTTTATACATTGTATCTTTAGACTCTCCGACACTTGTTCCACCTATTGAGTATCCATCAAAGTCCATTTCTACAGTTTTTTCTGCACTATATTTTCTTAAATCTTCATATTCTCCACCTTGAACGATTCCAAATAGTGATTGATTTTCATTATTATGTACTTTCTTACCACGTTCTGCCCAACGAAGTGTTCTATCAACACTATTTTTCATATATTCATATGTTACTGGGTATGGAGGACATTCATCAAAACTCATGGCAATATCACTATCTAATTTATTTTGTATTTCAATGGATAATTCAGGAGTTAGAAATAATCTTTTTCCATCTAAATGACTTTTAAAGTGAACTCCTTCTTCGGTTATATCTTTTTTCTTATTTTTAGCTAAACTAAATACTTGAAATCCGCCACTATCAGTTAGGATTGGTCCATCATAGTTCATAAATTTATGTAGTCCACCAGCTTTTTTTACTAAGTCTTCTCCAGGTCTTAACCATAAATGATATGTATTAGAAAGTATTATTCCACATTTCATGTCTTTTATTTCTTCTGGAGATAATGTTTTTACTGTTGCTTGTGTTCCTACTGGCATGAACATTGGTAGTTCATATTCTCCATGATTTGTTTTTAATATTCCATATCTAGCATTAGTATTATTCTCTTTTTTTATCAGTTCATACTTTATTTTCATTTCTTCACCCAATTTCTTCAAATATTATACTAAAAAATATTTAATAAGTAAAATTAAGAAAAAATATGGAATTTAGTAATTAAATCCATATTTAAATGTTTTATTTTCTCTTTTATATTCTAATTCTTTACACAAATCTAAAAATGATGTATTTGAATATTTAAGCATTAAATCTCTAGCATTTTCAAATACGTGTGGTTTTACACATATTACTGTATTTGTATCATTTAATAATGTTTCTCTTTTTACTGATATTTTTAAGTCATTTAATATATATATAATTGGTGCCCCGACTTTAATTTTTCTTTTTATTTTTTCATCATTTAGTAATTTTTCTAGTCCTAAACATTCTAACGACTTTTCTTGGTTTGCATAAGTAGCACTACTTCCATCTGAATATATATTTTGAATAATTTCTCTTACATCAATTACACTTTCTTTTGATTTTGATGTGACTCTAGTAAAAAGATAATGTTTTTTACTTATTGTAAGTAAATCAATATATTCTCCTTCATATAATATCTTTTCTTTTATTACATCTTTTAATTCATCATAATTATTGTATCCAAAATTTATTATTTTTTTCCCCATTTTTTCTCACCAGTTGATTATTATACATTAATTTTTAAAAATTGCAAGTTCTTATTTTATATATATAACATATAATTAAATGTAGAAAGGATGAAATATTTATGGAAACACTTAAAGTAGGGACTAAATCAAATCCCAATTCAGTTGCAGGTGCTTTAGCTAATGTAATGCGTGATAAAGGAAGTGTAGAAATTCAAGCTATAGGAGCTGGTGCTTTAAATCAAGCTATTAAGGCTATTGCTATTGCACGTGGTTTTGTTGCTCCATCTGGTAAAAATTTAGTTTGTATTCCAGCTTTTACTGATATTAATATTGATGGTGAGGAGCGAACGGCGATTAAATTAATTGTTGAGACTAAATAGTCTTTTTTTCTTGACAAATAGTAAAAACTGATATTATAATTATTATGGTAAAGTAAGGGAGGTAATTATGGAGTTAAAAATTAAAGGAATTTATAAACATTTTAAAGGAGATTTATATTTAGTTGAAGATGTTGGAATTCATAGTGAGACTTTAGAAAAGTTTATTATCTATAGGGCTTTATATGGTGATACTAAATTATGGATTAGACCTTATGATGAATTTTTTGAGGAAGTTAATAAAAATAATCAAAAGTATCGTTTTGAACTTCAAAATATTGAAAGTAAAAAAGAGCATTAGCTCTTTTTTTATTCCATATCCCCTAGTTTTTCATTTGCTTTCTCTAAAGCATCATCCATTATTTCATGCATTTTTTTCATTACTGGTTTACTATATTTTTGGTAGGCTAGTACTACTCCAGCACCTGCTGCCATTAAACCAACTATTTTTGCAATCTTCATAATATCACCTCACACTAGTAATATGATTTTGTATATTTTTCAATATACATTTTTATTATGATATTATTTTTAATTATTATTCATTTTATTTAATAAATCTGTTTTTCTTGAAATTTCAGATGTATTTTCTACTCCATATTTAAAGGCATTTGGTTCTCCAATTATTATTAATTTTTTTCTAGCTCGGGTTATTCCTGTATATATTAATTTTCTATATAGCATTCTTCTATAACTTGAAGACATTGGCATTACTACTAATTCGAATTCACTTCCTTGAGCTTTATGAATACTTATTATAAATCCATGTTTTATGTTGATAAAATCTTTGGACTCGTAAATAACTATATTTCCATCAAAGTCTATTTCTATTTCATTTTTACCACTTTTACTTATATTTGATGGTATTATACGGGTAATAATACCTATATCTCCATTGAAAACATTATCATCTGGAATATTTACTAATTGTAATACTTTATCATTTTCTCGATATATGATATCTCCATATTTTATTTCTTTTTTTGATTTAGTTGGTGGATTAAATATTTCTTGAAGATGTTTATTTAGATTATCTATTCCGACAATTCCTGCATACATAGGTGCCATTACTTGAAATCTTTTATAGTCATATCCTTTATTTTTAAGTTTTGTGCATAAATTTATTATTGATGATACTATTCCTTGATTTGTACAAGGTAGAAACTGATAATCAGTTGTTTTTTTTACAAAGTCATCACTTAATTTATTTGAATTTATTTCACTAGCAAGTACTGGTATATAACTATTTTCATCTTGACGATATAGTGTATCTAATTTTATTATGTCTATTTTTTTACTTTCTATTAAGTCTTTTAGAATCATTCCAGGTCCAACACTTGGTAATTGATTGATATCTCCAACTAGAATTAATTTGATATTTTTTGTTAATCCTCGAAGAAGATTATCCATTAAGTTATTATCAATCATACTTACTTCATCAATAATTATTAAATGACTATAATCTGGATTAAATTCATTTACCCCAAATTCATTACTTTCTTTATTCCATTTTAAAAATCTATGAATGGTGGTTGCTGGATATGTGGTTGATTCACTCATTCTTTTACTGGCTCTACCTGTTGGAGCAAGAAGAGCTAATTTTTCTAGTAATTCATCATTATTATATTTATTTATTTTTTTATAAAGTGTTACTATAGCTTTAATAATTGTTGTTTTACCTGTTCCTGGTCCTCCAGTAATAATTAAAATATTATTTTCTAAGGCTTTTTTGATAGCTAATTTTTGTTTTTCATTATATTTTATTCCACTATCTATTTCAAGGGCATTGATATTTTTTTCAATATTGGAAATTTTATTTATTTTTTTATTAGCTAAATAATTTATTTTAGTTGCGATAAAATTTTCTTGATCATATACTTCTTTGATAAAATATTTTAGATCATCAACTATAATATTTAAATTAGCTTCTAATTCATCTAGACAATTATTAATTATTTCTTCATCTATATTATTAACATATTTATTAATTTCATTATATATTTCATCATAATATAAATATGTATCACCTTGTTCAAATGTTTTGGTTTTTATTACATGAATAATTAGGGCGGTAATTCTTCTTTCATCTAGTGAATCATAATCCATATTTAGGGCTACATTATCTACTTTATTAAAACTAATAGTTGTATCTTCGATTATTTTATAGATATTATTATTTATTATGGATATGGTATTATTTTTATATTCATTATATATTTCCATGGCTTCTCTCATAGTGAATCCCATTTCGGTTAATGATACTATTGTGGCATGGCTTTCTTCATATTTTGCAAGGGTATTATATATACTATCTATCTTTTTTTTGGATATTTTTGGTACTTGATATAAGCAGGTTTTGTCTTCTAATATTTGTTCTAAGGCATTAAGGCCTAATCTATTTACTATTGATGTAGCTAAATTTATTCCTACTCCTTTAAATAAATCACTTGATAAAAATGCAATTATTCCATCTTTGTCTTCAGGTTTAATTCTTTCATAGTGATTAACATTATATTGAAATCCATATTTTGGATGATTATATGTTTCTCCATGTAATATATAATTATCATTGGTATTTATATGATCAAAATAACCTGTTATAGTTATAGTTCTTCCTATATAATCAGATAATTCATTTGATGTATCTGTTACTTTTAGTAGACCAATATTGTATCCATTATCACCTGTAAATATTGATTGCTTATATATGCCTTTTATATAGTTATCCATGTTTATCACCAACAGAAGTATTATATCATAAAGAAAAATAACTATCAATGATAGTTATTTATTTTCATTTTTTCTTTTTTTAATAAAGATTATTAATATGCATGCTACTGTACATACTCCAATTGAAGCAATTACTACTGGTACATAGTTATAATCAAGTCCAGTAATTGGAGCTGGAATTATTTCGATTACTTCTTTTTCTGGTGTTGGCTCTGGAGTTGGAACAGGTTCTGGTGTTGGCTCTGGTTCAGGTTCTGGTTCAGGCTCTGGCTCTGGTGGAACTTGTTTATCAAATTCAGCTATAAATGCCCAATTTAGATATGAATAATCATTAAATTCTTTATTACTATATTGTTCTGATAGTTTTAATTCAACTGTTATTTTGGCTTGTTCATTATTAGCCATTTCTTTAAGTAATACGGAATTTTGTAAGTTGATACCGTCTAAATTATAATCAAGTCCTTTTACTTTACCATTATAAATCATTGAGTCATTTAGATATACTTTCATGTATATATTATCTAATAATTCTTCTGCTTGAGTATTTTGATCTGTCTCTTTTACTTTTAGATAAATAGTTAATGGGAAACCTGCTGCATTTTCTATTATTAATTCATCTGTATATGTTCCTCCTGGTACCATATCGGTATGATACATAAATTTAGTACTATCAAATAAAGATGTATCATAGTAAATTTTATTATCACTTTCAGTTAAATATAATTTATTATCGAGTGCAAATACGGGAATTGCAAATGCAAATAATAGAATTAATCCAAATATAATTTTTTTCATTGTTACCTCCACTACTATATTTTTATTTTAATATATTTTACAATTTTATTCAATAGTTTTGATATTTTTTTTATATTTTGTGTAAAGATTTATTTATGGAACTACTTATTAAATATGATAGTTTTTTGATTACGAAATCTATTTCTTTAGGTGTTACCATTAAATTGTATCCAATTGGAGTTAATACTTCATAGATTAATTCTTTTATTTCTTCATCATTTAGGGTACCTATTAATCCTAATAAATTGGTTTTATCTGTTTTTGTAATTTTTATATTTTTATTTAAATAATCAATGTTATTAAATGTTAGTTTGCTTTGTGGTTTTTTACTATATTCTTTATTGAATACATAGTGTTTATACATATAATTTATTGTATCTGATACTATTACTGATGCATCTACAACGGTTGGAATACCTATTGCAAGTACTGGTATTCCAATGGTGTCTTTACTTATTTCTTTTCTTTTGTTACCTATTCCACTTCCAGGATGAATACCTGTATCGGTCATTTGAATGGTTTTATTTACTCTTTCTATTGATTGACTGGCTAAAGAGTCAATGGTAATTATAAAGTCTGGTTTTACTTTGTTTACTATGCTTAATATTATGTCACTTGTTTCTATTCCTGTTTGGCCTGTTACTCCTGGTGTGAATGATGATACTCTTCTAAAGTTATCATCTAAACTATTTAACATATATAAGTGATTAGTTACTATTATATCTTTTATTACTAGTGGGCCTAATGAGTCTGGTGTGGATAACTGATTACCTAAACCTATTATTAGACAACTATCTTTTTCTTTAATGTGCATAATCTTTAAGATATTTTTTATTTCTTTTATTAATACTTCTTCTACTTGATTTTTATTATCGGTATCTGTTATATCTCTAAATTCTATTGTTATATAATTACCTTCTTTTTTTTCTAATGTATTAAATTTATCTAGTTTTACATTAGTTACTTTTATATTATTTATTTCATAATATGATTTACTTACTCCTAATGGATTACTTTTATTTTCTAATTCTTCAATGGCTAAATCAGTTCTAATTTGATAGTTTTTTAAATCTATTTCATGTTTCAATTTTATCACCATTAATATTTTTACCAAATTTTGTTTATTTTATTTGATTTTTTAATAAAAGTTTGCTAAAATATATTCGTATGTGATTCGGAGGTGAATTTTATGCCAAATATGAAAAATGCTGAAAAGAAAATTTTAGTTGATGAAAAACGTGAAGATACTAATAACATGTATGTTGCAACTATGAAAAATTCTATTAAAAAAGTAGATAAAGCTGTTGCTGCTAAAGATAAGGAAAAAGCTAATGAGGCTTTAAAATGTGCTATTAAAGCTATTGATAAGGCTCAAAAGAATGGTACTGTTAAAAAGAATACCTGTTCAAGAAATAAATCAAGATTAACAAAGAAAGTTAATGCAATGGAGTAATTTTACTTCATTTTTTTTTATATTTATGATATTATTAATAATAGGTGATGATAATTGAAATATATAAGATATTTTATTTTATTAGGTTTAATTGTTACTACTATATATTTTAGAAATGATATAGCTAATTATATTTTAAGAAAAACTAATCCTACTAAAAAAAGTTTAGTACTTGTTAATAATAGTTATTATAGTAATAATGAAATTAAATATGTTAGTATTACTGATGATTTTGATGTTGATAGTAAGCAAGATATTTTAAATGTTTTCTATACTATTTTAAATAGTGGTATGACATCTTTTGAATTTACTTGTAATAGTGGTTATAAAGATTGTTTAGCAGACGTTGAAGATATAATTAGAGATAATATTACTTTAGCTAGTATTAATAATATGGTACATCCTTATAATTCTTATGAAAATATTTCTGTTAATATCAGTAATTATGGTAAAGTTGATGTTGATATTGAAAAAGTATATAATGATGAGCAAATAGAATATGTTAATAACTTTATAATTGATTTTATTAATAATAATGTTACTGATGATATGAGTGATACTGATAAGATTAAGATTTTTCATGATTATATAATTAAGACTACTGATTTTGATGTTGAGGAATCACATAGTAGCACTAGAGATGGTTCTGTGTCACATACTGCTTATGGGCTTATTCTTAATCATAAGGCTATATGTGGAGGATATAGTGATACTATGTCAATATATTTGTATTTATTAAATATTCCTAATTATCGTATATCTACTAATGATCACGTATGGAATTTAGTATTTGTTGATAATGAATGGAAACATTTAGATCTAACTTGGGATGATCCTGTTACTAGTGATGGATCTAGACAGTTATTATATCAATATTTTTTAATCGATGAAAAAACATTACATGAATTAGATAGTTCTCAACACAATTATAATGAAGACGTTTACTTAGAAGCACAATAAAAGACTCTTATGAGTCTTTTTTGTTTCTTTTTGAATAATAAAAGGTATATCCTATTATTAATCCACCTAATATAATAATTATTATACTTACTATTATTATTGTCCAAGATAGATAGTTTAATGTATTTGCTACTGTAACATTTTCTTCTTTAGTATCTGTTTTATCTGCATCTTCATTATTAATTATTTCTTCTTCATTATCAATTATTTCATCACTATTTTCTTTACCAGGAAATAATGAATAACTATTATCTACAGTTCCATCACCATAATATATATTTACATTAGATTTTAAATATACTACTGGTCGAATAATAAATGTATTTGTTACTTTTCCATTATTAAAGAATCCTGTTCCATCAATAGCTACAGCATGATTTGCATGTCTTGCAAATGGAGAAATTAGCCATGTATTATGTGTTTCAGAACCAGTTTCTGCTATTATACTATTATAAATCCAACTTGTTGTTACATCTTCATTTTCAATTCTACATCCATTTGGATTATTATAACAAGATTCGTTAACTCCTTTTCCATATACCAAATATCCATCACTAGGATACATTAATCCAACATTTCCAGTAGATGATGTTGAAAAATTATTTGAATGATAATTAGTTGTACCACGTTCCCAATTATATAAATCTTCAGCATTTTGATTAGCTAAATTATCGTTTGCACTTCCTCCTAGATAGAATACTACATTATCTATCATATTTCTAGCTGATTCTTTTAATCCATAGTTTATAGCATCTCCTGTTTGATTATAATAATCTCCATTTAAGAATGTATTTAAACTTGAATTTTCCCAATCATTTTTACTATTACTATCTTCACTATTATTCCAAGCCATTTTACTTTCTAAGCCATTGTCTTTAACTATTTTTATTCTTTCTTCAATATTTCCAGTTCCATCATCAATACTGAATATACCTAGTATTCTCCAAGTTTCACAGTTAGTTCCATCGCTATCACAATTAAATTTAATGTAATTATTTGGATTACTACCTATATATCTATAGTCAGTTTGAGCAGGTGTTTGGATTGTTGCGTCATGATTAAATGTGTACATTTCTCCTTTATTACCTGTTTCATATGTTGTTATACTTTCATCATTCATTTTTGATTTTATTAATTCTATGGCATTTTGTGCTTCATTGCCATTATTATATAATTTATTTTTTAGACTGATTCTTGTTGGTGCTTCTTTTGATATTAATGTTATTACTAAAATTAAAATGGAACATATTATTAATACTTTTTTCTTCATAATAAACCTCTCCTATCTTTATTATAATTATATCAAAAAAAGGTATAAAGTACAATAAAAAAAGAAATTATTCTTCAATTTCTTTTTCGTGAATTTCTTTTATTTTATCTTCAATTAATTTTCCATAAGCTATTGATTCATCGTAAATAAATTCTAATTCTGGCATATGTCTTATATCTATTCTTTCACATAGCTTACTTCTTATAAATCCACTTGCTTGTTTTAGTGCTTTTAATGTTTCTATTTTTTTTGTATCATCTAATACTGTAAAATATACTTTAGCAAAGCTTAGATCATTTGTTACTTTTACATCGGTTATTGTTACAAATTTAATATGTTGATCTTTTACTTCAGTTTCTAATATATAACTTATTTCTCTAATCATACTATGATTAATTCTATCTATTTTAATACTCATATAATGCCTTCTTTCTAAATATTATTATACATAAATTTTATTAATTAGTAAATACTCACATATTCCCATTTTCGAGAAAACTATAATAATTATTTTTTCCTATTATGACATGATCTATTACTTTTATTCCTAATAAGTTACCTGCTTCAATTAGTTTTTTGGTTAATTCAAGGTCTGGTTTGCTTGGTAATGTATTACCTGTTGGATGATTATGTATACAAATGATACTGGATGCACTTAAAAGGTAAGCATTTTTAAATACTTCTCGAGGATGGACTACACTATAGTTTAGAGTTCCTATAAAGAGTAATTTATCTTTTATTACTCTTTTTTTGTTATCTAGATATACACAATAAAAATATTCTTGTTGTTTATCTCCTAGTATATCTTTATAATACTCATATACTTTGCTTGTTTTATTTAAAATTATATTATTTATACTGGTTATTTCTCTATTTATTCTTTTTCCTAGTTCTATACTAGCAAGTAATTCACATGCTTTAGCTGGTCCTATTCCTTTGATGCTTTTTAATTTTTCATAGTTAATATTATTTAAATGTTTGATACCATCTAATTCTTTTATTAAGATATTAGCAAGTTCTTTGGCAGAGTTATCTTTATTTCCTGTTTTTAATAATATGGCAATTAATTCTTCATTACTTAATGATTCTACTCCATTATTTATAAGTCTTTCTCTTGGTCGATCTTGAGTTTCTATATCTTTAATTCTTACTTTCATTTATCACCACTTCCTCATATGATGTTAGACCTTCACTAACTACTTCGCCTATTACAACATTATCATTTGTTTGTAATAAAACTGTATCATTATTCTCAATGGCATTTATAAATTTATCATTTGTTATATTGAATTCTTTTATATTGGTATTATATCCTAAATTTTTAAAGTAATTGTTTATTTTATCTAATACTTCTTTATTTTTGGTTATTCCTATGTATACATGATATTTATTATGGTTTATTTCATAAATATAGTTTTCTAGGTTAATGGTATTATCTTCCATTTCTTTATAGTCATTAAATACTCCATATTCAATAAAATATAATGATGTACCTTCTTTGTATACAGTAATACCTTTATAATCATCATATTGTTTTAATAAAAAATTAGATAATAAAAAACCAATTAATAAGGATATAAATATTATTAATAAATACTTTTTCATATTATCACCAATTTGATTATATCTTATTAGTTAGTTTTTTTTTGTCGATTAATCTTCTTTATTTAGTTTTACAAGTACTTCTCTTGGCTTTGAACCATTGGATGGTCCTACAATTCCTCTTTCTTCAAGTAAATCTATGGCACGGGCTGCTCTATTATATCCAAGACGGAATCTTCTTTGTAGAAGGGATGCACTGGCTTTTCCTTGAGTTACTACAAATTCTACTATTTCATTATATAATGGTTCTTCATAGTCATCTTCTTTTTCAACCATAGTTGTTGCGTGTTCTTCTTCTTCATCCATGGTAAGTGAATTATCATAATGAGCTTTTTGTTGATTACATACATATTCGACAATGGCTTTTGTTTCATCTTCGGATATAAATGTTCCTTGAATTCTTATTGGAACGTTTTCTCCTTGTGGAAGATATAACATATCACCTTTTCCAAGAAGTTTTTCAGCACCAACCATATCAAGAATAGTACGTGAATCAATTCCACTTGATACGGCAAATGATATACGTGATGGAATATTGGCTTTTACAACACCAGTAATAACATCTGTTGATGGTCTTTGGGTTGCTACTATCAAATGGATTCCAGCTGCTCTAGCCATTTGGGTAATACGCATGATTGAATCTTCTACTTCTTTAGCTGCTACTAGCATTAAGTCTGCAAGTTCATCTATTATTACTACTATATATGGCATTTTTTTCATTTTTTCTGAATCTTGAAGTTTTTCATTTTGTTTTTCAATATAATTATTATAACTTATTATATTTTTAGTTTTACTTTCTTCAAAGACATCATATCTTCTTTCCATTTCGGATACTATTTTTTTAAGAACAATATTGGCTTTTTTAGGATCTGTTACTACTGGAACCATTAAGTGTGGTACTCCATTATATATGGATAATTCTACTTTTTTAGGGTCTACTAGCACTAGTTTTACTTCATCTGGTTTAGCACGCATCAATATTGAAGCTAAAATACTATTTACGCATACTGATTTACCTGAACCAGTTGATCCGGCTACTAATAGATGGGGAGTTTTATTTATTTCCATCCATCTTGGTTCACCCATTATATCTCTACCTAGTACTGATAATAATTTACTATCTCTTAGTGTTTGTGGTACGCTAGTTAATACTTCTCTAACGTTTACCATTGATATTGATTTATTAGGTAGTTCTATTCCAATTGTATTTTTTCCGGGAATAGGTGCTTGTATACGAACATCTTTGGCTGCTAGAGCTAGAGCTATTTCTCTATTTAAACTTAGTATTTTATTTACTTTGGTACCGGCTTTTATTTCAAGTTCATATTGAGTTACTGCTGGTCCGACATGGGCAGCTACTACTTTACCTTCGATACCAAAATCTCTTAGTACTTGAGTTAATATTGGTACATTATATTTAATAGCTTCTTGATTATCTTTACCACTTGTTTTTGATGGTTTATTTAATAATGTTATTGGTGGATAAGTATAATTAACATTTTCTTTGGTATCATTATCGTTAGAAATACTTTGAGTATTTTCTACTTTTTCTTCTACTACTTCATGATGTTCATTATTTTTAAGTTCATTAATATTAGAAATAACGATATGATTATCATTTTCATCATTTACATCTGTTGTAACTATTTCATCTTCTATGCTTTTATCTTTATGATGATGTAGTTTTGTTCCAACTTTTTTAACTCCACTACCTGCTTTTTTAAGAATATCATAGATAGATATACCGGTAAACATAATAAATCCACATATGATAAGAGTAATAGCTACTACTACCATTCCATCTAGGGTTAGAAGTCCAACAAAAAGGGATGAAAAAACTGCTCCGATTATTCCTCCACCTTGTATTGGAGCACTTTTGGTAGCAAAGGCAAGTACATTATTTACTGTTTCTACTACAACTGTTTGTCCATTTTCAATTATTTTAAAGTTATTAACATCTAATGTATCACTAGATAAGTTTTTTATATATCCTGAATGTGATAACATTAAAACTGCAATGATTATTATATATAATCCTATTAGTTTAACTGTAAAGAAATTAGGAAATTTTCTTCTTATTATCATAAATATTCCGGCAAGTCCAACTAGAACTAATAATACTGCCCACCAAGTTCCTACTAGAAAGGCAGCAAATCCTTTAATAACATCTGATACTGGTTTAAATGGACAACATCCGATGATTGCAATTAACAATAATAATATTCCTTTTATTTCAACTAAATAATCTTTATTTTTAGTAACTGTTTCTTTTCTTTTTTTCTTCTTTGCCATGAATTAACCTCCTTATTACAACTAATAACATTATATCACAGATTAACACTTTTTAGCATATTTTTTATTGTTATTAATAATAATTACAATTATAAATTCATAATGGTTTTAGTGTATAATTCTATTACTTTTTTTATTGAATCAGTTAGAATATTTTCTTTTTTACATTATGTATCATATATATTAGATAATTACTTTGATATCTTCTAAAATATAAACTATATCATCACTTTTTATTAACACATCTAATGTTCTAATTCTTAAAAATACTCTATCAGCTACTAATTCTCTATTTCTAACATTTAAATTATTAATATTATAATTTAAATTTAGAGACTTGAATGTTCTATTTATTAACCATTTAAGTAATTTGTCATCTTTAAAGAAGATACTTTAAAATACTATATTATTAGCTAATGTTTTAATCTTATTATCTTTCATTTATTTCACCCTCATTCTAAGAAAGTAGCTTGTCCTACACTACCCTCTATATATATTATTCGACAAAACTTTTTAATTTCCTTTTTTTTTCGTTAAAAAATATAAAAATTTACAAAAAGGACAAATTATTTGTTGTAAATAATATTTATTTTAATTGAATTTTATATTATAATATTAATAGGTGGTAGAAATGAGTAATAAAAGAAAAAAAATGATAATGATTGTAATAATACTTTCGGTATTTTGTTTTATGTATATTTTAAATAGTAAAACAATGATAGTATCAGATGATTTTCCATATCATTTTGTTTTTTCCAGAGAGCCTAATGCAAATACTAAGTTTATTACTAATCCAATTGAAATATTTGGATCTATGGGTACACATTGGATTACTTGGGGTGGACGAGTTTCGGTACATTTTTTACTGCAATTGTCTTTTATGTTAGGTATTAATTTTTTTAATATTGTTAATTCTATTATGTTTGTACTTTTAGGTATACTTATTTATAAACATATAAATAACACAAAGGAAATTAAATTATCATGGTTAGTTACTATTTATGCGGTTATATTTTTATTTGTTCCACAACCAGCTTCTACTATTATGTGGAAAAGTGGTAGTGCGAATTATTTATGGTCTTCTGTTTTAATTTTATGTATGACTTTAATATTTAAAAAACATTTTGATAATAAGAAATGTATTAAAGATAATTATTTAAATATGTTTTTATTATTTCCTTTTGGATTAATAATTGGATGTTCTAATGAAAATACTGGTTGTGCATTAATTTTAGCTGAAATATTATTTATTATTGCTTATAAGGTTAATTATAAAAAGATTCCTAAGTGGGCAATTAGTGCATTAATTGGTACTATTTTTGGATATATTTTCTTGGTATCTTCTCCTGGTAATTATAAGAGAACTGATATAATGTATCCTAATGTTCAATATGGAATATCTAATATATTTGATTATATTTTAAAAATTACAAGACTTACTTATAGTTATTTAAAGGAAATTATTATTAGTGTTATTGTTACGAGTATTATTATTTATAAGGAGAAATATGATTTAAAAAAAGCTATTAGTAATCATACTATTCAGATAATATTTTTAATTCTTGCTTTAGCTAGTATATATTCATTAATTATTTCTCCTGCTTACCCTGAGAGATGTTGGATGTTTTCATTTGTTTACTTTACTATTGTAATTGGTATTAATATTAGTAAGATGAAATTTAAATCCGATACTATTAGTAGAATTATGATGACTTTAATGATAATATTATCTATTAAGGCTATAAGTGAATATTCAAGTGCATATTATTTTATAAGTGAGACTTATGATGAAGTAAATGCTCAAATAGTTGAAATTAATAGACAAAAAGATAAAGGTATTAAAGATATTAAGATACATAGTATTTCGCAACCTGAAGGTAAATATAATGCATTTAAGGATAATGGATATATAAATTCAGATCCAGAAAATTGGATTAATGTTTGGGCTGCAGAGTATTATGGTGTTGATACGATTGAAGCTATTGATTAATAATTATCAATAGTTTTTTTATGCAAAAAAAGAAGAATTATTTCTTCTTCATTTTCTTAAATATTATTGCAGATAATATTACTTGAGCAAATATAAATAAATTTATTAATATTAATCCTATTAAAATATATTTAATTAATCCATCATCTAATCCATCTTCTCCATAGTCATTATAATAATTATTGATATTTCCATTATTATCTATACTATTATTTTCTTTTTCTTCTTCAATTTCGTCTTTTGTTGTTTCTGGATTATTTGATTGCTCATTTGTAAGAGTCTTTTGTTTTTCATTGGATTCTTTTATTATATTATTGGTTGATTCTTCATCTAATTTTTCTACATTATCTAATTTTAATGTAATTACTGGTCTTATGCCAGCTGTAAATGATAATTCTCCTACTCCATTATATCCTGATAGGAAAAAATTATTTCCATTATTTTGACCTGGTGCGATATAAAGAGATACCCAGTTCTTTTCTATTTCAGCATTATCGAGATTATAGAACATTATTCCTACATTGAAATATCCATTACCATTATATGGTGATGATGTATCTTCTACAGATTTTTTATTAAATTGCCTTTTGGAATTAATCCAATATTTAGCATTTACTTTATCATTTATTTTATTTAGATTAGCTAAATCAGAATATACAACTGCTCTAGCATTTATTACTTTATCTCCATTTTTATAATTATCTACTTCTTTTTGAAGAATATCTTCATAATTTTCATAATCATCTTTTCCTCTAAGGTAAAGATTTTTTACTATTCCACCACTAATTATATCTACTGTATTATTTGCTTTATCTATTGATAATACACGCCAATTTTTATATTCTTGTGCACTATAATTTACATAGTCTCCTACACTTAAATCAGTATTTGCTTCTTTTTTGTTAGTTTCTTGTGGTGTTAGTTTAAGGGTAACTACTGGCCTAAATCCTTTTGTTACTGGTTGGTATTGACTATATGTTTCAGAATAGCAACACTCTAAATAGTTTCTTTCTACTACATACTTTTCAATTTCATAGTATCTTGATTTATATCCTTCTCCAGAACTATCTCCAAACCATCCTCTTAATATTTTATATGGGTTACTTTTGGATGCATAATAATTTTTTATTTTAGTAATATAATTTATTCTATCATTTCCATATCTTTGAAGAACATGTCCAGTTTCCCAAACATTACTGTCTGACTGACGATAATCATTAAAAATTGCATCAATATATCCATATGGATCATTTAACATTTGCTCATTACCTAATACATCTATTGCAATTGGGTCTTTAGGCATTAACCATAAAGAATCTCCCCATACTTCTATTATAAACCATTCACTAATACCACCAATATCTTTGGTATATATATCTCCTTGTTCATAACCAGATGTGTTATCTAAATGATATTGTATATATGGTAAAAAATATAGATCATTTGAAAAATCAGATGGATCTACATATTCAATTTTTCCTGCTGAATATGCAATACTCTTATCATATTTGTCTGCTGTCCAAAATTCTTTACCAAATGCAAAATTCTCCAAATCAGAACGATTTACGCTTCTTGCTTTAATAGCATATTTCCCATCAACATATTTATCTGCTTCAGTTTGAAATATATCTAATGCATTATCAAAATCATCTTTATCTGATATAGTTATTTCGGATACATTATCTTTACTTACAACGTCTATTGTTCCATTTACTTTATCTATATAGATAACTTTCCAATCTGAATATCCATTTATTTCATATTTTATTGAATCACCAATTTTAATTTTTTTTATATTTGTATTTAAATCATTTATGTTGTAGACACTACCCATTAATCTATTAGGATTTACTGATATTCCAACTAATACAATTATTAATATAACCATAAAAATACTTGTAATTAGTACTTTTATTGCATTACTTTTTTTATTCATTCTTAAACCTCCTTCTAATAATTACTTTTTCTTTTTATTTTTTATATTTTTAATAATAAGTACAGAAAATATTGTTTGAATTAGTAACGCTATATTTAATATTACTATAGTAATTATTATATATTTTACTATTTTATTATTATTATTTTTCTTTTTATGGTTATTATAATAATTATTTACTTCATTATTATCTTTAGTATCTATTTTATTATCTTCTGTATTTTTATCATCTTTAGTTATATCATTTTTTGTATTATTTTTTTCATTATTCTTTTTAGTATCATCTGTTATATATTTAGTACTATTATTCTTTTGTTCTTTTGTAATATTATTATTATTTTTATTTGATGATTCAATAGCATTTTGTGTTTCTTCTTCATTTAATTTTTTAACATTATCTAGTTTTAATGATATTACTGGTCTAATTCCAGCTGTAAATGATAAATCTCCAAATCCATTGTAACCTGTTAACATAGAACTTGATCCACTTGTTAGGCTTGTTGAAACATATAATGAAACCCATTTTCTTTCTACTGAATTTGTGTCATAGTCAAAATATAAAATTGCGGCATCATAGAATCCATTAGTAGCATAAGGAGATGATGTTTCATCTACTGCTTTTTTGTTATATTGTTTTTTTTCTAATGACCAATATTTTACATTTACATCATCATTAATTTTATTTAATTTTTTAATATCACTATATTCAGTTATTCTGGCACTTATAGCATTATCACCATTTTTATATTCATCTACTTCTTTTTGTAAAATATCTTCATAGTTTTCAAAATCATCTAATCCATAAAGGCTTATATTTTTAACTATTCCACCACTAATTATATCGACTGTTTCATTTTCTTCATCTATTGATAATACTTTCCAGTTATAATATTCTTTAGCACTATAGTTTACATTATCTCCAACTTGTAAATCTGTTCCAATACTTTTACCATCTGCAATTTTTGAACTATATTTTAGAGTAACAATTGGTCTAAAGCCTTTGGTAATTGGTTTTTCTGTTATATATGATTCATTTTCACAACATTCATCACTATTTTGGTCAAGGTGAATTGTTGCAACAGATCCTGTTATTTCGTCATAAGTATAATTTTGATGTAATTCAAAGTATCCTGTAAAAGTTTTTAGATCATTTCCTTCTTGAATAAAGTAATTATTTATATTTTGATTGTCTCTTATAACCCAGAATCCATATTTATCTTGAAGGTTACCTACTTCTACTACTTTATTATTGGAATTTTGTAATCTTTCTAGATATTCTGCAATATATTTTGTTGGATTATTTCTAAATTGTTCATTTTTTTCAAATGACAATTTAATTGGTTCTTTTGATATTAGTGCTAATTTATCATATGAAGGAGCATTGATAACAAACCAATCTGTAACTCCATCAATATCTATTGTATAGTCTGATCCATAAGCATACGAATAGGCATTTTCTATATCATTTATGATGACATATGGGATGTAATAGTATTCATGGGGTTTATTTTCAAATTCTGTATATTTAACTGCTCCGGTTGTAAATGCTACTGCTCCATCATAAATATCAGCATTCCAGAATTCTTCATCAAATGCAAAGTTATCTAAATCAGCTCTTGATACACTACGTGCTTTTATTGCATATTTTTCATCTACATATTTATTGGCTGTTTCTTGAAATTTATTTAGGGCATTGTCATAATCATCTTTAGTTAGTAAGGTTATATCTTCAACATTGGTTTTACTAACAACATCAATTGTATTACTATTTCTATCAATGTATACTACTTGCCAATCAGAATATCCATTTATTTCATAATTAATAGTATCTCCTACTTTTAATATATTATTATTACTTTCTAATTCTGTTGCTTTATAAGTACTACCTAAAAGTTTATCTGGTTTAAGCTTTGTTCCTAGCAATATAACAAATACAAAGATTAAACTTAATCCTATTATTAAAACATATTTTTTAGGTGTTTTTATATTATTAGATTTTTTAACATTTTTTTTATTATTCATTTCATCCCACTCCTATTTTAATAATTTTATATTTTATTATAACATTATAATGAGTATTTATCAATGATTAATATTCTTTTGTTTTTATTTTTCGTTTATTTAAATAGATTTTTTATTCACTTATTAATAATATAATTCCCCAAAAAAAGAAGATTATTTATCTTCTAGTTTTTTTTTCATGATGATTGCTATTGCTACTAAAACAACAACGCATCCACCAAGAATAGCAAATATTTTTACAATATCATCTAGTGTTTTTGGTGCTTCTGCTTCTTTTTTTTCTTCTTTTACTTCTTCTAATGTTTCTTCTTTTGCTTCTTCAATAGTTTTTTCTTTTAAACTTGCTCTTGCTGCTTTTAACTTTGTAACCATTTCATCTACATTTTCTTGAGTAGCATTAGTATTATTTTTTAATTCATTAGCTTCATCTAATAAATCTTCAACATTTTTAAATGATTCATCAGTATATTTATCTTTTTCTAATGCATTAATTTCTTCTAATTGTTTTAATAATTCAGTTTTATCTGCTTGATTTTTTAAATTATTTTTTGCTGTATTAATACTATCTATTCCGTTTTTTATATCATCTATTGTGATTGTTGTACCTTCCAAAACTGTTTTTTGTGCTTCTATTACTTCTTTCAAACTATCTATTGAATCTTTTGTATAATTATTCGCATAATCCTCATATTTTCCTTCTTCTTCAGTAATTAAATTTGATAATAATGCAGTATTTACTTCTAACGCATCAACAATGTCATCAGCTTCTCCAAATGTATAATCTACTTGAATATAGAATTTACCTGGAGTTGTTGTATCTTCATTAAGAGTAATTTCTGATGAAATAGCTGTTTCAATATTTTCAATTAATTCATCTAAATTGCTAAAAGAAGTTGATGTGTAATATTCTTTATTATTTTGATACTCTTTTAAAGTACTTAGACGTGTTTGTAATTCAGTCTTGTCATAAAGATACCAATTTCCTATTCTCTTTGATCCACTATATCCTGTTATTTTGTATGCATAGTTTTTTTCAATATATCCTAAATTAATTGTTTTATTAGAGTCTCCTCCATTTTCATTATGAAAAATTATCATATTATAATGATATTCATCAAAACTATCTGGGGCTGTAAACATGTATATATTGTCTTCGCCAGGAACCTTAACTAATTCATCATTACTATCCCAGGCTTTATATGTTGCTCCATTTTTTTCCCAAATATGAATATAGATATGATTCCAGTCTAATCCAGTTGCATCAAAATAGATAACATCTCCTTTTTTTATTGCTGAATGTTCTTTATCTGGCGTATATGTAGCTTTTACATTTGATATACAAAGCATTGTAAGTATTATTGCTATAAACGCAAATATTTTTTTCATTTTCTTCCTCCTATTATTATATGTAAATTATATAATAAATATTTTCTTTTGTCAATATTAGCATGAAATAAATTTCTTTTTTATATACTAAAAAATAGTACTAATTGCACTATTTAATATTCTTCATCATTTATTATCTTTGCTTCTATAATTATTTGTATATCATCTTTAATTTTATGGCATGTTATAAGTGTAATAGTATTATTATGATTTTCTATTTTAAAGGAATTCTTTTTTAATTCTTTTATGTTATATATTTGATATGTATACTTGACATTATCTTTATATAAATAAATAATATCTTCATTCTTTAATTCATCTAATCTGTTAAAATAACATATACTGCAGTTACCGGAATGACTTGCTAAAATTATATCATTATTTAGAAATCTTTGATAATCTATGATAGTAATATCTTCATCTACATTAGAATCTTTTTTTAACCCTCTTTTTAAATTTATTTTAGGTATTTCTAATATTGCTACAAAATCATTATTATCTTTATGTTCTAAATAGTTAGCTATAGAATTAATTTCTTGTTTTTGAATTTTATAATTTTGATAATAATTATTACACTTTAAAGTTATGCCAATTATGATAAATAAACTACTTATTAAAATTATACTTTTTAGTTTCATATATACCTATAAAACCTATTATAATAAAAATATTAGATAGTATTTTATTATAATTAATTTCATTTTTTAATGTATTTGGTATTTCATATTGTTCATTTATTACTTCAATATTATTAAAATCATTATCTATATTTATATCAATATTATCTGTATTTAATAAATATCCATTAACTCCTTCTACTTCTTCTAAATAATATTCTCCATAATAAAGATCAGATATATAGCCATAACCATTATTAATTGTTATTTCATCTATTAATTCATCAGCTTTATAATAGATATCTCCTGTAAGTGATACTATATCTTTTTTAGCAAATAATTTAAATTTTGCTCCATTTAATAGTAAATTATCACTACCTATTTTTTTGATTTCTAAATTACCTTTTTTTATTATTTCTTTATCTTTTAACTCAATTATAGTTTCTTCTTTAATGTTTGAGGCATCTATTTCTATTGGACTACTTATTTCAAAGTTATCTTTTCCACTTATTTGTTTTAGAATATATTTACCAAATGGTAAAAGTAATTCTATGGTACCTGATTCATCTGTTATATATGTATCTATTAAATTATTATATTCATCATAAAGTTCAAATGAGGCATCACTTTCTAAATAGTAATTATCAGTTATTTCATTACCATATTTTTTTATGATTTTATATTTATTTTTGATTATATCTTCATATACTATTAGTTTTTGATGATTATTAGTTGAGGTTAGATTTACTTCATATTTGGTATCATCTAACATATATCCTTTACTGGGTTGTATTTCTTTTATGTAATAATTTCTTAATGGTAAATCAGAAATTACTCCATATCCATTATTATCAAGTGATATTTCTTGAATTAATTTATTATCTTCATCATATAATCCATATACCGCTCCTTCTAGGGTAGCTGGCGCTTGACTAGTAATATTTTCTCTATCTTGTTTATTAATTTCTATTGTTCCATCTTTAAATGTTATAGTTATTGACTTTGTTACATCATCATACTTACCTGGATAAAACATGTTTTGTCTTACATTGTTATTATATAATATATAATCTCTAGTTTCAGAAGATTTTTTTATAAAACGAATTGTATATGTACCTGGATTATCACTGGATATTGTTAATGTATTACCAACTTTATTTATGTTAATATTACCATTATAATCAATATCATATAAGTCAAGTACATTGTTATTATCTACTAATGTATATTGTTCTTTAATACTATAATTGTTTTCTATGTTAAAATTTGGAGTAATGTAATGATTATTTACAAGACTATTTAATTCATTTAATTCTTCTTTATATTGAATAATTTTATTTCCATATAATGTATCGGTATAATAGATATCATCTAGTCCTAAAGTTTCCCAAATAAGATATTGAGTTATTCCATACCATTTTATATCGGTATGATTATTATAACCATATCCATAATGAGCAAGTAAATTCATTCTATTTATTTGTTCTTTTGATAAACCGAATAATTCATTATATCCAATATATCCTTCATAATTTCCATTTATTTCATTAGTAAATGGATCTATGCAATATACATAATTATTATCACTTCTTAGTAGCATCCATGTTGATGTATTTCTTAAATTACCATTTTTTATTTTTGTTACATAGGCATTTGGTACCATACTACCAAAGTGAAATGATTCTATTAAATCATAAGCTGATACTTTAGATATACTTATAATAAGTATAAAAATAATAAATAAAATTTTTTTCATTTTTTTCATTTTTTTCCTCCTTATTAACTTGGTATTTGGATAAAAGATAAATAATCATTTTTCATCCATATGTTGTATTCTGTATTAATCCAATTATTATAGTCATACCAAATTCCGTCATAAAAATACCTAGATAGTTGATGGGTATTTTTATTTATTTTATATGTTAAATCTTGTTGATTTGGTATTCTAATATCATTGGTAATAATTTTATTACTGATAAGTTTAAACATATTATATTTTTGAGTATCTATTATATATTCATAACCATAACCACTTATTTTTTTATTTATATAAATTGGGTTATTCCAATTTAGGTCAGTAGAATCGGAATTATTAATTCTTTTCCATAGGTAAATAGATGGATTTTGATCTATAAATATATAGATTCTTTTTTTATTAAATTGAGAAAATACTAGAGGTGCGAATACTTTTCCTAAATTATTAGTTGAGAATGATAAATCAATGGTTTGTTTTTTAGCACTAATCTCTGAATTATTGGTATCGGTAAAGATAATATTTTTATATTTATTTATATTTTCTGGTTCTATATTATAAGCATATATTTTTTTTTGATAATCTATTAGGGTTGCAGGTTTACCCGGCCATGGTGCATTATATATTTTTTCTTGATCATTATATAAATAAACATTTACATTAGTTGAATTCCAATCAGGAGGTATTTGAAAATAGATATAATTATTTTTCCATTTAGCAAATAGTTCTATAGTATCATTATCAACAGAAGTTAGATTTATGATAGATTCTCCATCTTGATAATTTTTTCCTGTTCCATTTTGTTCGGTATTCCATCCATCAAAAGTATATCCTTCTTTTGTAAAAGTATTTAAATTTAGATTATAACTTGTATCATATATTAAATTCATATCTGGCATTGATCCGATACCAGAGTTTGAATTAAATTTTACTATATAATTTGGTTTACGATTATTAATAGTTATTGTACTTTTAAAAGAAGTATGATATTTACTATAAGATACTGGAATTATCATTGATAATACTATTAATAAAATAATTAATACTTTTTTCATGAGTCACCTCTTTATAAGTTTACTTGATTAAATATTACTTCTATTTGAATAGGATGGTTTAAAAGATTTGGGGTTGCTAATGTGGATTTAAAATGGAGAGTATCTTGAATATTTAGTATTTCTTTTGATGAATTTATGGTTCTGACATCAATAATTATTTGATTATTATTGGAACTTATATATGAATTATTATTGAGTGATACTTCTATTTCATCTGGAACATTAGTGAGTTTTATTATATAATTGGAAGCTACTTCAGATTTATAGGAAATATTAATTATATAATCCTCGATATTACTACCTGATACTAAATCTAGTGTTTCATTTGGTAGACTTGCTTCTATATTCCATTTAGCTATAGCAATACTTTTATTAATTAATAAATTATTATTGTATTTTGAGTATGTGTTTACTATTATATTAAATGAAAATATAACAAAATAAATTAATAAGAAATGGATATATTTTTTCATAGATTATCATTCTCTTCTATACTAAAAGATAGTTTTACTATATATTTATTAATATTACTTTTTCCAATATAATTATCTAATTTATCATTATCAAACCATTTCCAATCTAGAGAATAATTATCTATGTTTCCTTTTGATAAATTTAGATAGGTAGTTTTTAATTCTTCGGATGTTACCCATAATTTATCATTTCCAAGTATATATTCATCATTTCTTTTTAATCGATATTTTATATTAACACTGTAATTGGATAGTTTAGTTAATTCTATTAAATATTTAATAGTTATGTTATTGTTATTTTTTACTTTAAAATAATATGTATTAGATACTCCTGGGGCAATAGTTTTTGTGTTATTAAATAAATTTATTTCTGTTTGATATTGATAATCTCCATTATAATCTTCAATAATGATATTACCATTATCTAATTTACAATTATCTTTTTTACTATTAAATTTAATATTATAAATATCTGCATTTTTCTTTAATATTTTTGTTTTAGTACATTTTACAAAAAGAAGAAGAATTATTATTAATACTAATATTATATTTATTATTTTCCACTTATTATTCATTTAATACCTCCTATTTAGTTTCCATAGACAAAATAATTATTACTTTGCCTATGGAAGTTAAATAACTTCCAATTTATTAGTTTATGTGAATAGTTATTGGATTAGTTCCTGGTCTTACTTGTGTTCCTGTAATAGTTACTGGTATTTCTAGTATTTCTCCTAAAACACCATATTCATTATCAAGTGCATCTCCGCTATATATTCCATTTGTTATGGATCCTGTTTCAAATATCCACTTCCAATATATGGTTACTGTTAATCCTTCTTCGTCATTAGCAGATAATTGTCCATTTATTTTAGTGATTCCTGGTATTATTTCTGTTTGATAGTTTGAATCTTTATAAAATTTAATATTTGTAGGAAAATGTTCAACACTATCTAATGAAATGCTGAAATTAGCACCAACATCACTAGTATTTACTAAGTCTATGGAAAATGATCCTTCTGTACCTGGGGCAATTATTTTATAATCTTTTCCATCAACTGTTCTTGAACTTATAAGTGTTGATTCATCATAATTATCTTTTAGGTTAATATTAATTGTTTCAGAATTATTATCAGTTTCAAAATTCCATCTAGCTATAGCTACGGAACTTCTTTTGGAAATAGAGGCTGTGTATTTAGCATATGTACCTGCAATAAAAACACCAGATATACCAATTACTAATAGTAATAATAATACTTTAATTTTTTTCTTTTTCATATTTCACTTCCTTTCTTTTTTTCTATAGCTTGTCCATTATTTATTTACAACATATTTATCACCTCCTCATGTATATTATTCGACAAAACTTTCTAATTTCCTTTTTTTTTTGGAAAAAAAATGAAGAAAAGTGTTAATTTTCTTCATTTTCTTTATTATTTATCCATAATCCGTGTTTATTACAGTAAGAATATATTTTGGAATTTGGTTTATATTCAAATTCAACTTGTGGTTCTTCTCCTGGTTTTAATCTTTTTATAACTATATCATTTGGCGTTTCTTGAGCTATCCATTCGATGTAATGATCTTCATCCATTACATGGTTTACTGTAACTATTATTTTATTATTTACTACTTCAATATTTGGTACATGTTTTTCAAATGATGCATCAATACTATTAGATATTAATTCTTTCATTTCTTCATTACAGCAAATAGTACTATTACTTCCTTTTAATACATAAATAACCTTACCACATTTCATACATTTTCTAAACATTTCAATCATTCCTTTCATTAGATTTCCAATTATTTAACAATTCTACTTGTTCCGATTTAGGTACAAGATATAAATAATTAATAAGTGCAATTAAATCCTTACATTCTTCAGATATATTTTGTTCATTTAATGATTTATCTTCTAATACATAATATTCTTTATCAGAATCTGCAGCTATATCATTTAATTTTTGAAATAACTCATCAGGTATTTTCTTTAATAATTCCTCTTCAAAATATGACGCAAGCATTAAAAATTCTTTAGCAACATCCTTATTTAGTTCTTCCATACTGATCACTTCTTTCAAATAAAGTTCTTATTTTTTGAGTTATTTCTTTAATATTTTTTATTAATCTTGTATTTGATAATTCTTTTAAGTCTTTACTATTAAATTTTTTGCTTTGCTTAGTATTTTTATAATTAATAAACATTTCTTCACTATAATATATAATATTTGATTCATCTGTATACCAAAATTTATCTTCAAGTTTATACATTGGCATAATCAAAATACTATCATTCTCTGCAATTTTCTTAACAAAGCTTACTTTATCTGATGGTACTAATATCATTCTAATAGATTCTTTAGGAAAACTATCTTTTATTCCAACTTCAGGTACATCAGAAGGTACCCATACCCTATTAGAAACTAAAATATCTTCTTCTGTCGTTCCAAGTATAACTTCAAATGATAATTCTGAATTATATGAATTTTGAGGTGATAAACAAGAATACTGATGTGCTGTTTCATATGAATCAGTAAAACTTACCCATTTTCTATGATTATTAGTTTTAGAAATAAATTCTCCAGTATTAATATCAATCCCTTCATTTGAAGATCTATTTTCACTATATAAACCATATTTTAGAATACTTGGAAGAGCATTTCCATTAGTACCATGAAAAAAACTTATTCTATTAGAAAATAATGCTTTTGCTGTATCTGGATTTGATATTAATAAATGAGCAATAGATAATCTTCTACTTGCCTCTATATTAGGATTATCTATCTGACATTTATTAGTACATAAAAACTGATTATTAAATTTACCTTCATATAAAATCATTTTAAGATATTCTTTTATTTCTTCATTTTGAGCTAATGAGAAATAACATTCACATAATGTTTTATAATTTGGAATATCCATCATCTGATTTATATTAAAGTTTTGCTTTTCCATTATAATCTACTTCCTTTATTTTCTTTAATTCATATATTTTATTATTACACTATTATCTAAATTTTAGTTTCTTTATTAATAATATCATGTTTTATACAAAAAATTGTACAACCTATAAATTCTATGATGGTAGATATTACTCCAATATAAGCTTGAACTTTAATATTATATAATAAATATAACATGCAACATATTAATTCAAATATCCTTATTATTTTTGTATTTCCTTTAAACAAAGCAATGGTATATAATATAACTGCTGATATAGGTAATAGAGAGAAAATATCTTTATATGATATTATTCCTAATATAATTATTAATGAAATAATTATTATTAAATAATATATTGGTATCTTTTTTTTAGATTTATAAAACAAATAGTTTCTTATCATACATACTATATTCATTAAAAATCCTGTATATGCTTTTAAAAATAGATATTGTAAACCATATAATAAACATGAAAATATTTGATATTTTAATAATCTTTTTTTATTTTTTGTATTAAAGCTTATTATTAAGACTATGAGAGCCATTAATCCAAATAATTGAGCTATTATAAATTCATATGTTATATTCATAATTACCTACCTAACACTTAAATTATATCAACTTATAATTAAAAATACAAGAAATTAATCTTGTATTTCTAATTCTATTTTATTAATTGTATAATCTGATTTACAATTATTTATTATTAAATTATTAATAAATAGTGTTGCGCATAAATCTAATTTTGAATTCTCTATTGCTTCTAAAATATTATTATTACAAGTAATTTCTAATGTTTTTACTGGGGTTTTAAGTGATAAATTATTTAGTGATTTATAACCTCTTACTTCACTTATTAGATTACAAATAATATCTCCATATTTTAATTCTTTTATAACATCAGAAGTATTTTTATTTTTATAAAATGAATAATGCTCTATCAAATATATAAAAAATTCCATTTCTTTACTCAATTTTTATCACCCATTCTAAGGAAAGCAACTTGCCTTGGATTACCTGTAATTTTTTTCACAAACCCACATATCGAATATATCTCGAATTCCATATTCCCACATACCGCAGTTTATATCTGAAAGTATTTTATAAGTTTCAGAGAAGACTAATTCTTGAAATGCTTCTATTTCACTTAATCCAAATTTATCCATTATCCATTTAGTTAACTATTTATCATAATAAGATAGGTATTCTGGTTTAAATTCTTCCACTTAAACATATCTAATCATATATAACTCCTTCATATTTAAGATGTTCTAATACTTTATTAATTTTAATTACATATTAATCCTTTAATACAAAAGTTTTCAACTCTTTAATTGCAACTTCAAAATCAATTATATTACTTAAGTATAAATTTATAACGGGTGTTGTATTATCATTGGCTACTGGTCCAATTATTATATCGTAATCATTGTTTATACTTTCTTCATTTGTTCTATTTTTTGTAATAAACTCTAACCCTTCTTTATTCGCACTATCATATTTTTTAACTAATTCTAGTTATTTTTAATATGTTCATTAATTATTTTAAATTTGGTAATACATCTTCTAAATATTGATTACTTTTAAGTTCTATATGTTTTGATGCATGTAAATCATTTTTAGAAATATTTATCCATTCATCCCATAACCTTGAATACCAATAGATAAATTCTTCATTATTTCCTCTATTTTTACATCTATTTAAATATTCTTCTTTCAAACTAATATCAGGATAAACTATCCAATATTCATAATTATTTTTTACTAAAAAATCATTAACTATTTCATCGGCTACTAATATATAATCATATTTATCTTTAACACGCTCTAATGCTTTAAAATAATTATTTGGCCATTCTTTATTAATTTCTCTATTTGTACTTTTCTTACTTTCATCATTAGATATATCATTATACTTATATAAGGTAGATTCCATATCAATTACGTTTTTATACTTTTTTGCAAGTGATGATTTTCCAGTTGCGGTATGTGCAACAATAAATATTCCCATGTTAGAACTCCATTTGTATTATTTATCCTTTTAATACTTCTAATTTTTTTATTTCTTCTTCTAGAGTTTGTTTTTCTTTTTCAACTAATTCTTTAGGTGCTTTATTAACATAATTCTCATTACTTAATAATTTTTTTCGTCTTAGAATACTATTTTCTAACTCATTAATTTGTTTATTCTTTAAAGCAATATCCTCATCAGTTAATTCTTTTTCATAATAGATATCTAAATTATAATCTTTATATACCACACTATATTTATTTTTATCACTATTATCTACTATATAAGATTCATCAATTCTAAGTAATTTTAATATTAATGAATAATCTAAATCATTATTTAATTTAACTTTAAAATCTTTACCTATTTTATTTTCTAGTTTAATATTTCTAAATACTTTAATGAATTCTATTTTATCTTTAAATGATTCATATTCTTTAGTAAATACTTGTTTTTTATTATATATTGGATAAGTACTAATCATTATGTTTTCATCATGGATTGGTAACATATCATATATTTCATCTGTTACATATGGCATGAATGGATGTAGCATTTTTAAAATATCTGTAAGTACTATTAGAAGTACTGATTTAGTTGTATTATCATCTAGACTAAATTTAGCAAACTCAATATAGTTATCACAGAAATCATCCCAGATAAAATTATAAAGTTCAGTTCCTACATTATTAAATTCATATTTATCCATGTTTTTAGTAACACTTTTAATTGTTTTATTTAAACTTGTTAA
>CACYFN010000003.1 GCA_902773675.1 uncultured Erysipelotrichaceae bacterium
TGAAGATCAAAAATTTTTTGAAAGTGAGAAAGGAATGATTGAGGTCATTATGAAAAAGGCAGATAAATTTAGAGATGATAGTAAAATGATTGAAATGTAAGATAGAGATACTATGTTTGAACATATGAAAAGAAAACAGTTAAATGATGCGATTAAGAATACAACAAATAAAGTAACTGAAGAAGTAACAAAAGATACCACTAATAAAATAACTATTAATATGATTAAGGAAAATGCCAATATAGATTTTATTTCTAAAACTACAGGTTTAACCATTGATGAAATAAATAAACTAAAAGAAGAGTTAAATTAATTATAATGGTATTAGTAACTCTTTTTTTTATAAAAGTTATCTTTCAAATATAATATTTATCTTTCAAATATAATATTTTTCTTGCATTTTAATATAAACTATTATATAATTAACTTGTTAAGAAATTATTTGTGATATTAAGTAGTTAATTTAATAGTAATTAGAAATTTAGTGGCAGATGAAAACTAAACAAGTTAAATTAATGAATTACATACAAATCGGATAAATCCGTTAAAATTTGAAGAGCATAATACTATTATGAAATAGGGTGGTACCGTGGATATAATTTCACCCCTATATTTATAATAGTTTTTTTTGGAGGTAAACATGATAAAAAGAATAATATTTGATATTGATAATACATTAATAGATTTTCCAGAAAGTTATAAAGAGGGTTATCAACAAATACTAGATAAATATAAAATAAACAAAACATATGAGGATTTATATAATGCAATAGGAGTATATGAAGAATGTGGTAAATATGATAAATATACTAAAGAAGATTTATTAAAAGTAATTAATCAAGAATTAAATTTAAACTTAGGTAATGATTTTCTAGAAGATTATTTTGATATGTATAATAATCTTAATACAAATGTAAGTAATAGTATAAAAGAAACATTAGAATACTTAAGTAAAAAATATGAATTAGTCACACTTTCTAATTGGTTTACATTTAGTCAAAAAGAAAGATTAAAAAAAGTAAATATTGATAAATACTTTAAAGCAGTATATGGTACTGATATAGTACCTATGAAACCAACTGAAGAATCATTTTTAAGTGTAATTGGAAATCATAAAGTAGAAGAATGTCTAATGATAGGTGATAATATTAAAATGGATATTGAAGTTCCTTATAAATTAGGCATGAATGTATATTATCTAAGTAAAGGTAAAAAAACAAATTATCCAAGTATAGAAAAATTAGAAGATTTAAAGGAGATGTTATAAATGGAATTAAATAGTTATATAGATCATACTAATTTAAAAAATACAGCTACTCTAAAAGATATAGAAAAATTATGTAATGAAGCAATAAAATATCATTTTCATTCAGTATGTTAGTGTGGAAGTTTGTACTGTTATTGGTTTTCCAATGGGAATGAATACTAAAGAAACTAAAGTATATGAAGCCATAAATGCTGTAGAAAATGGTGCAACTGAAATTGATATGGTAATAAATATTGCAGCTTTAAAAAATAAAGATTATGATTACATTAAGGAAGAAATAGAAGAAATAAGAGATGCTATTGATGGGAAAGTTTTAAAAGTAATAATTGAAACATGTTTACTAACAAAAGAAGAAATAATAAAAATGACAGAAATATGTAATGAAACATTTGTTAATTTTATTAAAACTTCAACTGGATTTAGTTTAAATGGTGCTAAAGTAGAAGATATCGAATTAATTAATAATCATAAAAATGAAATACTTGAAATTAAAGCTAGTGGAGGTATTAGAGATATAGATACTTTAGAAGCTATGATTAAAGCCGGAGCTACTAGAATAGGTACAAGTAGTGGAGTTGCTATTATGCATGAAGAATGTCATTGTGAACATTGTAAGGAGGAGAAATAAATATGAAGTTATATGATGATTTAATGTATCGAGGATTAATAAAAGATGTAGCAGGAGAAGATTTAGAAAAAAAATTAAATGGAGAGTCATTTTCATTTTATTGGGGGACTGATCCTACAGCTGATAGTTTACATATTGGACATTATTCAAGTTTGGTTACAGCTAAAAGGTTGGCTAATTATGGACATCATCCAATTCTTCTAGTAGGAGGAGCTACTGGTTTAATAGGTGATCCAAGACCAACTTCTGAAAGAGAAATAATTTCTTTTGATACAGTTCAAAGAAATATAGAAGGAATCACTAAACAAGTATCACAAATGTTTGATGGTAAAGCAGAAGTTGTAAATAATTATGACTGGATGAAAGATATGGATTTAATTACTTTTTTAAGAGAAGTAGGTAAATATATTAATGTAAATTATATGTTAGATAAAGATATAATTAGAAGAAGATTAGAAACTGGTATAACATTCGCAGAATTTACTTATACTTTAATGCAAGGATATGATTTTCTACATTTAATGGAAGAAAAAAATGTAACAATGCAGGTTGAAGGTTCTGATCAGTGGGGTAATATTACAACAGGTATTGATTTAATAAGTAAAAAAACTGGAAAAAATGTTTATGGATTTACAATGCCATTAATTTTAGATGCAAGTGGTAAAAAATTTGGTAAAAGTGAAGGAAATGCATTATGGTTAGATAAGGAAAAAACTTCATCATATGAGTTATATCAATATTTAATAAATTCAGATGATTCTAAAGTAGAGGAATATTTAAAAGTATTTACATTTTTATCCAAAGAAGAAATTGAAGATATTATGAAAAATCATGTAAAAAATCCTGAAAATAGATTAGCTCAAAAAACATTAGCAAAAGAAATAATTACTGATTTACATGGTTCTTTAGAATATAGTAAAGCTGTTAATATTAGTGAAGCTCTATTTAGTGGTGATATTAAAAAATTATCTTTAAGTGAAATAGAAGAAGGATTTAAAGGAGTACCTAATTTTGAATTTGAAGCTTGTTCCTTAATTGATTTATTAGTTAATAATAAAATAGCTTCAAGTAAAAGAGAAGCAAGAGAATTTTTAAATGCTGGATCTATTACAATAAATGGTGAAAAAGTTAATGATGAATCTATGATTATTGATAAAAATTTAGCTATTGAAAGTAAAGTAGTAGTAATAAGAAAAGGTAAAAAGAAATATTATTTAGGAATAATAAAACACGATTAAAATCGTGTTTTCATTTTAAATACTTCTTTTCTAGCTTGATAAGCTTCATTCCCTATACTAAATATTATGATTTGGTTTAGATGTATATATATTATTTAAATTATCTAATAATTCATTATTAATACCTATAGATTTTAAAAATTCTAAATATAGATAGAAGTCTTTCATATCTAATTTTGTAATATCTCCTTGATATAAAGTATTCAATAATAAAATCATATAACAATAATAGTCTGTTTGAATATTTGGTGTTATTATATCAGGATTAACTTCATCAATATTATATTTTTGATTAAAAATAATTCCTTTTCTTTTTAAACTTTGTAAATATCGAGTAGGACTTGCTTGATTATTTAGTATCTTAGAACTATCTAAATCAATAACTTTAATATCTCCATCATTAGTAACCATAATATTTTCTTCATGAATATCTCCAATATAAAAGTCATTAACACTTGTATATTTTCTTACATTTTTCATTTTTTCTAAAACTTCTCCAATTTGTTTTAAAATTCTAATTTTTTCTTTGATATCAATTTTAGAATCATAAATAATTTGTGATAAATTAACACCATTTATAAGATCCATTGCATATCCAACAATTGTAGAATTAATAGAAACTAAACAATCAGGAATTACTAATTCATCAATATTAATTTCATCCTTATAATCAATTAATGAGTTGATAGTATACATTTTATTACTAAATTCTTTACCATTAGTAACAAAAAACTTTTTAAATATTTTATCTTCCTTTACCCATTTCTTCTTCATACTAAAATAGTATAAAATTGCTTCAGTATTAAGACATTTGATATCATATTTTCTTAAATTATTAGCTCGTTGTTGAGAAATATTAACTATTTTCATAAATAGTCCCCCTTTTTCCAAATTATTTTATCATAAATATAAAAAAAATCAAATTAAAAGAAGAAACTATCTTTTTCTTCTTAACACCTTAGCTTCTTCTCTAGTAATACCATGTTCAGATAAAATAGCACCCTCTAAATCATAAACAGGTATTTCTTGTAATTCCCAATTTTTCTTAATATATTTAGTTATATCAATCCCTACTTGCATAAGTCTTATATACATTGACATATATTCACTAGGTATATCTGGATTTATAATTAAATCTTCATTAATACCAATAAGACACATTGCATATTTAATAACACGCATCTGTTCCATAGAAAATTGGCCACTTCTTTTAATAATTTCTAACTTTGTATCAATATCATATTTCATAGAATCACTCACCAATACAATATTTTAGCACACATCATCACTATTATCAATAAAAATCCTTATTTTTTCCTTATAATCTTTATTTATATATAATACTTGTTTATCATAAGGTAGAATCATACCTAATATTGAATATATTTTAGAATCAATTTTAAGTAATTCACCTCCATTGGAATAATTAGATATAATAGGAATATTTATATCCTTTTTAATTCTTTTCAAATAGTTTTTACCATTTTCATTAAATCCTAATATTCTAATATAATCTTTAAAATTATTAACATCATCATTAGTAATATTTAATAAAATATAAACCATTATTCTCTTAATTCTATTATAAGTATAATTCTTACTTTTAATATTATTAATTAATTTATCTAAACTATTAGAACAATTAATATATTTATTTATTCTATTTTTAATCTCCTCACTCATTTCATAAATATTACTAATATCACTTGATATAATTCTATATTTAATATAATTATAATAATCATCCAAATATTTAATATCATTTAAATATTTCAAAGTTTCACTAGGTACATATTTTTTAATACTCTTTTTATTTTTAATAGCTTCCCTAATACTAGTCGCACTAACTATGTCACCATCTAATTCTAGAGAATTATAATCATTAGTTCTCTTAATAACAATTGGTTCAATATTAGCTTTTTGTAACATTATTTCCTTAATATATCCAAGGCCTAGTATATCATTAGGAGTATTAATATTAATGTTAGTTACATCATATAAAGCTTTACCGCATGCTTTAGGATAGTTTAACCCATTACTTAAATAACCTTTAACTAAAATATCAAAATCTTTATTATTAATTTGTGTATTAGCTAATCTTTTTAATAATTCAATATCATTAATTTCACTACCAAATACTATTTTATCAACACCAACTTCTTTTAATAGTTTAATTGCTCCTCGAGAAAATTTATCTGATGAATTACAAGCATAAATAAAAGGTAGCTCAATAACTAAATCAATTCCAAATTTTAAAGCAATACTAGTTTTATCCCATTTATCAATTATACTAATATCTCCTCTTTGTGTAATATTACCAGACATAACCAAAATAATATTAGAATCAGGATACATTTCTTTAATTTTATTTAAATGATATAAATGTCCATTATGAAATGGGTTATACTCACAAATAATACCAATATTCACATCAATCACCATAACTATTATATAAAAAAAATAAATAAAATACTATATTTAAAAAAAAATATAATATATCTTTTAATTATTTATAAAAAATGATATAATTAACCATAGGTGATGGTATGGAAATATTTGAATTAGTAAACACATATGATTCTTTTAATAATCGTATAAATGAATTATGGAGGTCACTTTGACACTGAGGCAAAACAAGAAAAAATAAAAGAATTAGAAAAATTAACCAATGAACAAAATTTCTGGGAAAAAGAAAATAGTAATGATATTTATAAAGAATTAAACACATTAAAAAATACCTTAAATAGTGTTGAAGAATTAAAAACAAGTATTAAAGCTTCATTAGACACACTAGAATTATTAAAAGTTGAATATGATGAAGAAATGAAAGAATTACTAGAAAATGATATAAAAGATATTAGTGATAAACTAGATAAAATAGAACTAGAATTATTATTAAATGGACAATATGATAATTGTGATTGCATCTTAGAAATACATCCTGGAGCTGGAGGAACAGAAAGTTGTGATTGGGCATTAATGCTTTATAGGATGTATACTAGATATTGCGAAAAAAAAGACTTCAAATATGAAGTAATAGATTATCAAGATGGCGAAGAAGCCGGTATAAAAAGTGTCTCAATTATGATTCATGGAACTAATGCCTATGGATATCTTAAAAATGAAAAAGGAGTACATAGATTAATTAGAATTAGTCCATTTGATTCAAATAGTAGAAGACACACATCATTCGCATCAGTAGATATAACTCCAATATATAATAATACGGATATTAACATAGAAATAAAAGAAAGTGATATAAGAGTAGATATATATAGATCATCAGGTCATGGTGGACAAGGAGTAAATACAACCGATTCCGCAGTAAGAATAACCCATATACCATCTAAAATAGTTGTCACTTGTCAAAATGAAAGAAGTCAAATAAGAAATAAAGAAATAGCTCTAAATGTCTTAAAAAATAAACTATATCAATTAGAATTAGAAAAAAGAGAAGGCGAGTTGCATGATATAAAAGGAGAAAATAAGGATATCAATTTTGGATCACAAATTAGAACTTATACAATGCATCCTTATTCTCTAGTCAAAGACCATCGTACTAATACAGAAAATACAAATGTATCCAAAGTATTAGATGGTGATATCGATGAATTTATAAATGCTAACTTAAGAAGAGGTGTATAATGTTTTTTAAAAAAAGAGAGGATTTTGATCCTAATATCATAAAAAAAATATATCAAAATAGCAGAATATCAAGATATATAACATTTACATTTGGTATTCTTTTACTATCTTTATCATACAATATATTTGTTATGCCAACTAAAATAGTATATGGTATGGGTGGAATAGGTGTTATACTTAAAAATTTATATAATGTAGATCCATCATTAACAATTTTAATAGGATCAACATTTACTCTTATTCTTAGTTTTATCTTACTAGGAAAAGAGAAATCAATGCATTCAATAGTAGGAACATTTATGTATCCATTGTTTATAAAATTAACATCATTTGTACCAAACTATATAGATTTAGGAAATCTTGAAACAATAGTTATAGTAGTATCAGGATCATTAATATCAGGACTTGGCCTAGGATTAGTATTTAAATCCGGTTTTACTACCGGAGGAACTGATATATTAAATCAAATATTTGCTAAATTTGGAAAAATGGGGATGGGAAAAGCAATGCTTCTCACAGATGGAGTAATAATATTAGCTTCATTCTTTGTCTTTGGATTCTCTGTATTCATATATTCAATAATATCATTAGCTATTATAAGTTTTTTAACAGATAAAGTAATATTAGGAATATCCCAATCCAAATCATTTTATATCATAACAGAACATGATACAACTGTAAAAAAATTTTTAACATATCAGCTAGGACATGGAGTAACTGTTCTAAATGGTAAAGGAGGATACACAGGAAATAATCAAAAAGTAATAATGTGTATCGTTCCAACAAAAGATTATTTTGTAGTAAAAGAAGGAATAAAAAGAATTGATCCCGAAGCATTTTTCTTAGTAACTGATGCTTATGAAGTATCCGGAGGATCAATAGGAGGTAATAATGGACTTAATTAGATTACGTAATATAAATAAAGTATATAAAAATGGTGTAACTGCCATCCATAACTTAGATTTAACAATTAAAAAAGGAGAATTCGTTTTTATAATAGGAAAAACTGGTTGTGGTAAAAGTACTCTTATTAAAATGCTATACCGTGAAGAAAAGCCTACCAAAGGAAAAATAATTGTTGGTGGTATTGACGTAGCAAAACTAAGAAATAGAAAAGTTTATAAAATAAGAAGAAAAATAGGTGTAGTATTTCAAAACTACCAATTACTACCTAAATGTACAGCCTATGAAAATGTAGCTTTTGCACTAGAAGTATTAGGTCTTCCAAAATCAAAAATACATAGAAAAGTAGTAAAAGTATTAGACTTAGTAGGACTTAAAGAAAAAGCAAAACATTATCCAAGCCAGTTATCAGGAGGTGAACAACAAAGAGTAGCCATAGCTAGAGCAATTGTAAATGGTCCAAAATTATTAATATGTGATGAACCAACAGGAAATCTAGATCCAAATACTAGTATGGAAATAATGGAAGTATTAACAGCTATTAATAAATTAGGAACAACAATTTTGATGGTTACTCATGATATAGATATTGTTAATAAAATGAAAAAAAGAGTTATTCTATTAGACTCTGGAAGTATCAAGAAAGATTATAAGGAAGGTGAGTATAATAGTGAAAGCATTTAGAATTATCAAAAGAAGTATTAGAGATTCAATGAAAAGTGTATTTAGAAACTTTTCACTTTCACTTGCTTCAATATCCTGTATAACAATTACCTTAATAGTAGTAGCTATATCAATAGTATTATCTTATAATGTTAATAACTTTACTGATATTATCGAAAAAAATGTAACTATGGTTATATTTCTCGATAGCGATGTTACTGATGAACAAATAGAAAATATTCAAAAAGAACTAAAAAAAATAGATAATGTAAATACAAAAACAGTTAAATTTATTGACAAAATGTCTATTGCTGATGATATGATGGAATCATCTGAAATATTAAAAAGCGTTATGGAAGATTATACTAGAGAAAATAGCCCATTACAAGACACATTTCAATTAAAAGTAAAAGATATTAATAAAATAGATAAAACAGCTAAAAAAATATCTAATATCGACGGTGTTGATCTTGTAAAATACGGCGAAGAAATGGTAAAAAAATTAGTTAAAGCATTTGATGTAGTAAGAAAAGGATGCATCTATATAGTAATAGCCTTAATATTGGTAACAGCATTCTTAATATCCAATACAATTAAAATAACAATTTTCTCAAGAAAAAGAGAAATAGAAATAATGCGTTTAGTAGGAGCTTCTAATATTAATATTAAAATACCTTTTATATTAGAAGGATTATTACTAGGTTTACTAGGTTCAATTGTACCAGTTGTAATAACAATTATAGGATATAATGCCATATATGATCATTTCGATGGAGTAATGTTTTCTCAATTTATAAAATTAGTAAAACCAGAACCATTTGTATTCTATGTATCATTAATATTAATTGGTATAGGAATGATAGTAGGTATGATTGGATCATATCGAGCAGTAAAAAAATACTTAAAAATATAATACCAAATTTTGGTATTTTTTTTATGTATATAAATTGTAAAAAAAATATTGAAATTTTTGTTAAAAGATGGTAAAATTAATCTAGTATAGGGGAATAAAAAAGAAGAAAAGGGGAATATATATGTATCAAGATATAGAACAATTATTTGCAGAAGCTAATAATTCATCTAATAAAATGGATGAAAATTTTTCTAGTGTACAAAATGAAAAAACATCATATGAAAATTTCAAAGTAGAAGAAAACAATAATAAACCAGATATTGATTCGTATTTAGGAAATCAAAATATTGTAGAACAACAAATTAATAGTTTCAATAGTTCTGATATCTTTACATCAAGTCCTAAGTATGATAGTAATACAAAATATGATAGTAATACTAGTTATATTAACCCAGTTCATAATGAAAAGGTAGATCAAAAAGTATTTGAAGAACCAAAAAAAACAAAAAAAGAAAATAAATATGAAAAAATAACTGATATGAATAATCTATTTGATAACTTATCTGCTGATGTACAGGGAGCAACAGATTTTATAACAGATGTTATGTCTGCTCGAGATGAAATAAGTAGAGAAAAACGAAAGCTTGAAGAAATGTATGAAAAACTAGAAAATGAGAAAAAAGATTTCAATAAATTAATGAAAGCAAAAGAAGAAAAATTTGCTAAAGAAAAACTTGATTTTGATGAATTTGTCGAAACCAAAAAAGCCAATTTAGAAAGATTAGAACGTCAAACACAAATTGATATAGATAATGCTAATATCGAACTTGATAGTAAGAAAAATGAATTAGAACTTATGAAGAGTAGATTAGAAGCAGAAAAAAATGATTTTGAAAACTACAAAAAATTAGAACAAGATAGCATAAAAGATGAATATGCAAAATTAGAAGAAGATAAAAATAGTTTTGTAGAATATCAAAAAGTAGTTAATGAATCACTTGATAGTGACAGAAAAAATCTAGAAGCCGACAAAACAAATTTTGAAAACTATAAAAAATTAGAAGAAGAAAAATTAATAATAGAAACAGAAAAGAAAAAACAGGAAATAGAAAAATTAGTTGCCGTTCAAAAATTAGAAGCAAATACATTTAAACAAGATAAAGCAGAAATAGAAAGAACTAAAGAACAATTTGAAAAATATAAAGTACTTGAAAATAATAAATTATATAATGAAAGAGAAGTACTTAACGCTGAAAGAAGACAATTTGAAAAATATAAAGAAACATCAGAAAAGAAATTAGAATTAACAAATAAAAACTTAGAAGAAAAATATGCTGAATTTAAAGATGTAATTAAACAATTCAATACAAAATTTAGAAAAGAAGAAAAGGAAGAGGTGTAGTTGATGCCAACAAATTTTAATGAAAATGATATAACAACAAATAATGATTCAAATTTTGAATTTGATGGTAATTTAGATAATAATGATAATAGTTTGGTAAATGAATTTAACGCTCAAGATGACAATAATTTTGATTTAGCATCAATTTTAAATGATGATAGCTCTATAATGGATGATTATAATAATGGATTCTTATTTGATAATGCTTCAAATGATAATCAAGATGATTATAAATTAGATTTTGAAAATGGTGATAATAATACTGAAAATAACAATCAAATAGAAGATGAAGTTGTTCAAAATGAAGAGCCAAATAATAATGATGAAGAAATGAATCCAACTGCAGATAGAATATTCAATGATATTAAAAATGATAATTTTAATTATGAAACAATTGGAGAAAAATTAGATAATAATGTTGATATAAACGATGATTCATTTATGAATTTTAATGTTGAAAATGATAATGAATATGACTATGATAATATTCCTATAAATGAAAGTTTATTTAGTAGTAATTTTAATGAAAATCAAAACGAAACTATAGAAGATAATAATGAAGAACAATCAAATGAGTATAATGAAGATGAGGATAACTCACTAGAAAATATTAAAATTGATACAATCGAAGAAGAAAATGAAGATAATACATCAGAAAAAAATGAACCAACAATAGATAGCAAACAAGAAGAAAAAGAAGATTTCTATAAAGAAATGGATAATTCAATTGAAGATTTGAAAGCTAATACAGATTTTACAATCAATGAAAATGAAAATGTTTTATCAGATATAAATAATCTATTTGCTAAAGTAAATAATAATGTTAAAGAAGCGAGTGATATATTTAATCGTAATGTCGAAATGAAAAAAATACTTGATAATAGATTCGAAGAATTAAAACAATTACAAGCTGAAATAGAAGAAAGTAAAAAGAAAAATTATGATGAAATAAATGAATATAAAGAAGAAGTAATCAATAATCTTACTGAAAAGAAGAATGAAATAGAAGAAAAATTAGAATTACTAAAGAAAACGCAAGCAGATTTTGATAAAGAAAAAAATGAATTTGAAACATACAAGAAAGATGAAATTGATAAAATCACAAAAATGCGTAAAGAAGAAGAAGAAAAATTTGATGCTCGTAGAAATGAATTAAATGAATTAGAAGATAAACTAAGAAAACAAAAAGATTTCTTAGAGGATGAGAAAAGACAATTAAGCTTAGATCAAATTCAATATGAAAGTGATAAAAATGAACTAGCCAACAATATGATTAAATTTAATGATATTGTATCAAAATTTACAAATGGCATTGACGGAATAAATTAACAATAATTGTTAATTTTTTTCTGTTTCATGGTATAATAAATTAGGGGATAGCTATGAATAATACAGTAAAAAAATTTTTAGATTATTTAAAATATGAAAGGAACTATTCTGATAATACTATAATTGGATATCATAATCATTTAACACTTTTTACAAACTTTATATACATAAAAAAAATAAATAATATTAATGATATAGATTATAATATTATCCGTAATTATATAAATTATTTATATGAAAATAATTATAGCCCAAAAAGCATATGTAATCATATAAGTTCCTTACGTAGCTTTTTTAAATATTTAAAAAATGAAGAACTTATAAAAAATAATCCAATGATATTAATAGAAAATCCAAAATTAGAAAAAAAGTTGCCTAAATATTTATACTATGAAGATTTAGAAAAAATACTAAATACTCCTGATTTAAATACAAATACAGGAATTCGTGATGCATTAATCTTAGAACTATTATATGTAACAGGAATACGTGTAAGTGAACTTGTAAACATAAAAATACAAGATATAGATATATCAAATCAAAAAATTAAAATAACCGGAAAAGGTAATAAACAAAGAATAGTAATGTATGGAAAAAAATGTCAAGAGTTACTAGATAAATATTTAAACATTAGAAACTTATTATTAAAAGATAATAATGATTACTTAATACTAGGAGTAAAAGGAAAAAAAATTAATGATCGTGTAATAAGAAATATTATAAATAATCTATCCATAAAAGCAGGATTAAACTTAAAAATATCACCTCATACATTTCGGCATACATTTGCTACCCATATGTTAAATGAAGGAGCAGATCTACGTAGTGTACAAGAATTATTAGGCCATGAAAATCTATCAACAACAACCATTTATACCCATGTAACAAATGAAAGATTAAGGAACGTTTATCTTCATTCTCATCCAAGAGCTAGGGGGTAACTATGTATAAAGATGAAATAAAAGACTTAAAACAAGCAAAAAAAGAAGCTTTAAATATATTTTATAAAGATTATATTAATATTTATATAAAACTATTAATAGGATATCCTAATTTAAAAAAAGAAAGAAATATTTTAAAATACCTATATAAACAATATATAAAATTTGATAATAATGAAACAGAAGTACTTAATTTAATAAGTAAAATTCATGGTAATAAAGAAAATATTGATTTAATAGATAATCTATTAGACGAATTTGATAAAATATTCGAAAATTATTATGACTATCTTAGTGAGTGTCTATATGGCTATGAATCAACAATTAATGACGATATTATAAATATAATTATTAATAGGATAAAAGGTGATTATTTAAAAATAGATAATGAAAGATATAGAATGAAATTACCTAAAATAGGTAAAACATTTAATAATGAATATAAAGAAAAGATATTAAAACAAATAAGGAGTATATAAATGTCAAAATTATATTTTAGATATGGAGCAATGAACTGTGGTAAAACAACTGCTCTACTACAGGTAGCCCATAATTATGAAGAAAAGGGATTAAAAGTAATAGTAATAAAATCATCAATTGATAAAAAAGGAGATTCTAATATTGTATCAAGATTAGGAGTAGAAAGAAAGGTAGATATATTATTACCACCAGCAGAATCAATAAAAAATAGAATAAAACTAGATAATTTAAATTGTATATTAGTAGATGAAGCCCAATTCTTAACAAAAGAACAAGTAAAAGAATTATGGTTAATAGCTAAACTATATAATATACCAGTAATTTGCTATGGACTAAAAACAACCTTTAAAGGAGAATTATTTGAAGGAAGCAAAATACTATTTGAATTGTCAGATGTCTTAGAAGAACTAGTAACAATATGTTCATGTGGTCACAAAGCCAAATTTAATGTAAGAAAAGTAAATAGCAAAATAGTATCAACTGGTGATGATGTAGCAATTGATGGCTATGATAATGTAACATATGAACCAATGTGTGGAAAATGCTATATTGAAAAAGTATTAAAAATTAAATCTTTATAGCATTTGAAATATAAGTAATAAAATGATATAATTTTATAAGAATAAGGAGAGGTTACATGAAAAAATATGTATATGACTTTAATGAAGGTAACAAAGATATGAGAAATATCCTAGGAGGTAAAGGAGCTAACTTAGCCGAAATGACGAACATTGGTTTACCTGTTCCAAGTGGATTTACAATCTCAACTGAAGCCTGTTTAGAATATTTAAAAAATAAAACCGAAATACCAGATAATATAACAAATGAAATATTTAATCATATTAAAATATTAGAAGAAAAAACAGGAAAATTATTTGGAAATAAAGATAATCCATTATTAGTATCTGTAAGAAGTGGTGCTCCAATTTCCATGCCAGGAATGATGGATAGTATTTTAAATATTGGTCTTAATGATGAAATAGCTGAATCATTTTCTAAACAAACAAATAATCCTCATTTTGTATATGATTCATATCGTAGACTAATTCAAATGTTTTCAGATGTTGTAAAAGGTGTTCCAAAAAGTAATTTTGAATGCTTATTTGAGCAAATAAAAAAAACAAGAGGAAAAGAAGAATTTGAATTTACAGAAGAAGAACTAAAAGGAATCATAAAACTTTATAAAGATGAGTATTTTGAATCAACAAAAGAACAATTCCCAGAAAATCCATATACACAGTTAATAGAAACAGTTGAAGCAGTATTTCTATCTTGGAATAATGATCGAGCAATAACATATAGAAAATTAAATGATATATCTAATGATTTAGGAACAGCTGTTAATGTTCAAACAATGGTATATGGTAACTTAGGAGAAAATAGTGGAACAGGAGTAGCATTTACCCGTAATCCAGCAACCGGAGAAAATAAACTATTTGGAGAATATTTAATAAATGCCCAAGGAGAAGATGTCGTAGCAGGAATACGTACACCAGAATCTATTGATACCCTAAAAGAAGTAATGCCTGACTGTTATAAAGAATTTGAAAGTATTTGTAAAATATTAGAAAACCATTATAAAGATATGCAAGATATGGAATTTACTATTCAAAATGGTAAACTATATATGCTACAGACAAGAAATGCTAAAAGAACAGGATCTTCAGCTATTAAAGTAGCTCTTGATATGATTAATGAAGGACTAATTACCAAAGAAGAAGCTATTTTAAGAGTAGAACCTAATCTATTAGAACAATTATTACATCCAACATTTGATCAAGATGAACTAAATAATCAAGTACCAGTAGCTAAAGGACTTCCAGCTTCTCCTGGATGTGCAACAGGCAAATTATTTTTTAATGTAAAAGATTTAAAAGAAGCTAAAGATAAAGGTGAAAAAGATTTAATATTAATAAGAATTGAAACATCACCAGAAGATATAGATGGAATGCAAATTGCTAATGGTATATTAACTATTAGAGGAGGAATGACCTCGCATGCTGCCGTAGTAGCTCGTGGAATGGGTACATGTTGTGTATCAGGATGTAGTGATATAGTAGTAGATGAAGCAAATAAAGTAATAAAAGTAAATGATTTAGAGGTCCATGAAGGAGAATACATTAGTCTAGATGGAAATACAGGTAATGTATATATTGGAAAAATAGATACTAAAGAACCAGAAATAAGTGGCGATTTTAAAACATTTATGGATTTAGCTGATACATATAGAAAATTAAGAGTAAGAGCTAATGCTGATAATCCTAAAGATGCAAATACAGCTCGTAAATTTGGTTCCGAAGGAATAGGACTATGTAGAACAGAACACATGTTCTTTAACCCAGAAAGAATATTTGAATTTAGAAAAATGATAGTAGCAGATACCGAAGAACAAAGACAAAACGCCCTAAATAATATCTTGCCTTATCAAAGAAGTGACTTTGAAGCATTATTTGAATCCCAAGAAGGAGATCCAGTTATCATTAGATACCTAGATCCACCATTACATGAATTCTTACCAAAAAAAGAAGAAGAAATAAAAGAACTAGCTACAAGTTTAAATATGTCATATGAATCATTAAAAGAAAGAATAGATGATTTAAAAGAATTTAATCCAATGATGGGACATCGTGGATGTAGATTAGATATAACATATCCAGAAATAGCTGTAATGCAAACAAAAGCTGTAATAGAAGCAGCAATAAATGTAACAAAAAAAGGATTAAAAGTAAAACCAGAAATAATGATACCATTAATAGTAGATGAAAAAGAATTAAAATTCATTAAAGATATCATAACTAATACAGCAGATAAAATTATAAAAGAAAACAATATAGAATTAGAATATATGGTAGGTACAATGATTGAAGTACCACGTGCAACATTAATAGCCGATAAACTAGCTAAACATGCCCAGTTCTTTAGCTTTGGTACAAATGATTTAACACAACTTACATATGGCTTCTCAAGAGATGATGCATCTAAATTTTTAAAAGATTATTATGATAAAAATATCTTTGAGAGTGATCCATTTGCTAAAATAGATAGGGAAGGTGTAGGAAGATTAGTATATATGGCTATAAGAAAAGCAAAACAAATAAGAAATAATATCGAACTAGGTATATGTGGAGAACATGGAGGAGAACCAAGTAGTATCAATTTCTGCCAACTAATAGGTTTAGATTATGTATCTTGTAGTCCATATAGAGTTCCAATAGCTCGTCTTGCTGCTGCCCAAGCCGCAATCAAAGCAAAGAAAAATAAATAAAAACAAGCTAAAGTATTATTCTACATTTGATTAAAAAATAGATTAATTAAACTACACTGATAGGAGGAAAGTTCTTATGGGAATGGGAATAATAAAAGAAATCGATAGAATTTTAAAAAGCTCTCATTATAGGCCTATATTCCTTAAACTAAACAGTATTGACAATGATTCCACATTATTTAGCATATTAGATAATATGCAAGAAAGTGAAAAGGAAGAGTTAGAAGAAGCTATTATTGGTTTAACATTAAGAGAAGAAATAAGCAAAGAAGAAAACAATATTCTAAATAAATATAAAAATTATGTAATGAAAAAATCAAACAAAAATATTATGGAATATCTAAATAATAATTATTTAAGTTTTTTATACCATAAAGAATTTGAAGAAATAGTTAAAGATAGTAATTATGATTCGCAAATAAATCAAAAATCTATTTGGGAAATATATCAAGAACTATGTGATAAATTCAATGAAATAAGTGCCAAACTAGAAAATAATACTAAACTTACAAATGAAGAGCACAAATTTTTTAAAAAGTATTTGTTAAGCACAGCATTTTATGATATGATTAATAAAAAGTATGAGGATGAAAATGATATTATGTATGATGTAGTTGAATATTTTGATAAATATCCAATTACAAATTTTAATAATATTGAAAATAGACAACTATATATACTATATAATTTATCAAAACAACTTCTTAAAATAAATGTAGATAGTATTATTACATTTGATAGATATCATAATGAAGAAGACATTAGATGTGAAGGATTTTATAAAAAATTATCTGATGGAAGATATCAAATAAATATAAGTAATCTAGAAGACATATATTTGAAAGATGAGAAAACAATGTATGAAAGTTTATTTACAGTCTTTCATGAACTTGGTCATTTAATGCAAGAAATAAATAATGATGCTTATCCAAAAGAAATTCAAGAATTATTTAAGTGGGAAAAGTATATAATAAATAAAGATAACTCTTTTTATAAAAAATATCATGATAGTTTCTATTTAGAAGTAGATGCTGATCAATACGCCTTAACTAAGATGTTAGAATTATTTAAAGAAGAAAAACCAGAGTTTATTATTCACTTAATTAATAAAGAAAAGAATAAGAAGAAGATAGAATTTTCAAAATTTTGTAATATTTTATATCAAAAGTATAATCAATTAATTGCTAATCAAGAAAAAAAATCAGCGCAACAACACCATTAACAAAACGATAATTATAGTCAAAATAATTTTAATTAATGTTTTGCATCCCAAACAAGGCAGTAGTACAAGCTGCAATTAAAGCGAGAAAAATTTGAACGCAAAAGCGTCCCAACAATTATATATCAAAAGATTAAATAGAAATATTTAGTCTTTTTTATTGATTTGTTTGTTGCAAATATGCTACAATATATTTGCAAGGAGAGAAATATGAATAAGATAAATGCTGAATTAATAAATGATGATGAATTTGATTTAATATGTAAATATATAAAATTAAGAAATGAATCAAATATCAGTCAAACTGAATTAGCAAGAAAAGTGGGTATAGCTAGATCAACAATAGCTAGAATGGAAAGAAATCTACATTCTATATCACTTGGAACTTTTACTAGATTATTAGAAGTAATGAATTATAAATTAGAAATAATAAAAAAGGAGGAAAAAAATGAAAAATGATATAATAGCATTAAATAAAACGTTTGAAAACGAGAAAATTAGAACTATATGGAATAAGGACGAAGAAAAATATTATATTAGTGTAGTTGATATAGTAAAAGTTTTAATTGATTGTGATTATCAACAAGCTAGAAATAATTGGAAAGTTATAAAATTTAGGTTAAAAAAAGAAGGAAATGAAACGGTTACAAATTGTAACCAGTTGAAATTGTTGTCACAAGATGGAAAATATCGTTTAACTGATGTAGTTGATATTGAAGGAATGTTTAGGGTTATTGAATCAATTCCATCTAAAAAAGCTGAACCAATTAAGTTATGGCTTGCTCATTTAGGAAAAGAGAGAATAGATTAAGAATACGATCCTGAAATAACAATTAATCGAGCGTTAGAAACATATAGAAGAAAAGGTTATTCTGATGATTGGATTAATCAAAGATTAAAAGCAATTGATGCAAGAAAAGAATTTACTGATGAATTAAAGAATAATGGTATTGAAAGTAGCAAAGATTTTGCTATTTTAACAGATTTATTAACGAAAGTATGGAGTGGCTATACAACTAAGGAATATAAACAATATAAAGGATTAACAAAAGAAAATTTAAGAGATAATATGACTAATATGGAATTAGTACTTAATATGTTAGCAGAAGTAACATCAACTGAAATAGCTAAGTCAAATGATAATAAAAATAAGGATAATGCTAAAGATTCAGTTATACAAGGCGGTCTAATTGCTAAAAACACAAAAGAACAAATAGAAAGTAAAACCGGTAAAAAAATAGTAACAAGTACAAATAATAAAAATATAAAACAAATAAAATAAGATATAAATAAGTCATTTTAGTTGGATACAGAACGTTATGTCGTTCCAATAAGGTTTCCAATTGATTACGATTCACAAGCTGCAATCAAAGCAAAGAATAGTAAAAAGAAAAAAACTAGGTAATTGAAGTGATGTGTCCTTCAAATAGTTCACAAAAACTAGTTTTTTTTGTTGATTTATTTGTTGCAAATATGCTACAATATATTTGCGAGGAGAGAAATATGAATAAGATAAATGCTGAATTAATAAATGAGGATGAATTTGATTTAATATGTAAATATATAAAATTAAGAAATGAATCAAATATCAGTCAAACTGAATTAGCAAGAAGAGTGGGTATAGCTAGATCAACAATAGCTAGAATGGAAAGAAATTTGCATTCAATGTCACTCGGAACTTTTATTAAATTGTTAGAAGCAATGAATCATAAACTAGAAATAGTCAAAAAGGAGGATACTAATGAATCAAGATAAAATGTATTTAATTAATAAATAAATTATTTAATAATAAAACTATAAGAACAGTATGGGACAAGGATGAGGAAAAGTACTATGTTAGTGTAGTTGATGTAGCTGGAGCAGCTTCTGATAGTGATAATCCTAGAAAGTATTGGAATTGGTTGAAAAATAAAATAACAAAAGAAGAAAATTTTGAAACGTCTAGTATTACTAGACAGTTGAAATTGAAAGCTCAAGATGGTAAATATCGTATGACTGATGTTGTAGATATTGAAGGTATGTTTAGAATAATAGAGTCTATTCCAAGTAAAAATGCAGAACCAATTAAGCAGTGGTTAGCTCGTTTAGGTAGTGAAAGAATAGATGAAATATTTGATCCTTCAATAGCAACTCAAAGATCTATCGATTTATATCGTGCTAAAGGATTTGATGAAAAATGGATTACTGAGAGAATAAAAAGTATTCAAAATAGAAAAGAATTAACTGACATTTGGAAAGATGGAGGAATAACTGATTCAAAAGAATATGCAATTCTTACTAATGAGATATATAAAGAATGGTCTGGAATGAAAGCAAGTGAGTACAAAGAATTTAAAGGGTTAAGAAAAGAATCATTAAGAGATAATATGACTCGTATGGAAGAATTGCTTACAGATTTAGGAGAAGAAACAACAAAAGAATTAGCTAAAGAGTATAAACCAGTTGGATTAGAAGCAAATAAGAAAATAGCAAGAATGGGTGGAAACACTGCTAAAGTAGCTAGAGAAGATATAGAAAGAAAATTAAATAGGACTATAATAACATCTAATAATAATTTAAATTATAAATATATAGAAGAAAACAAAGAAATAGAAAATAAACAGATTGTTTAAGTTTTTTTGAATATTTATAAGTTTTTAAAATTTATTATAAATAAAACATATAAGTATGATATAATATAAATAATAGTAAGAAGTAGAGGAAGTAATTTAAATGAAGAAAGGAATACTTTTAGCTATCATTTTATGTGGAATTCTATTATTTACAGGTTGCGACAAAGAAGCAGGATCAAAGGAAATTAGCGGTATCAAAATATATAATGATTCAACAACTTATGCATACAAAAAAACTTTTGGAGGAGAATACTATTTACTAGTTATAAGATATGACAAATTAGGAAACTTTAAATATCTAGAATATACTGATAATTATGATTTAGATGAATCTGAACCAGAAACTAAAGCATATTCCGATAAAGAATTACAAAAACTTGCAGAAGAAGATGAATGCAAACATCTTGAAAATCTAGATTATGATGAATTTAAATCAATATGTAAAGTAAAAAATCATATTTTTACTTATGGTTATTCAATAACAGATAAAACAATTAGTTCAGGATTATTAAATGAAAATGGATATAATGAATGGGGAATATTACCATCCATAATTGGAGACTTTAAATCAGTTGAAAATGAAGCAGCCGCTAAAGAATTATTCAATAAAACTAAAGAAAATTTGAATGCAAGTGATGGAGATTTTATGATATTTGCTAATAAAAAATTAGAATTAAATAATTAGTTTTAAAGTAGATAAAAAATCTACTTTTTTTAAATTAATAATTGTTTAAAACAAAAAATGTTTATGATATAATGAACATTAGAGGTGTAAAAATGAACGAATTTATGAAAATAGCAAAAGACTTATCAGAAAATAATTTAAAAACAAAAGCCGGAGGACCTTTTGGGGCATGTATTGTTAAAGATGGAAAAATTATAGGAAAAGGTTCTAATCAAGTTATAAAAAATAACGATCCAACAGCTCATGCTGAAATAATAGCCATAAGAGAAGCATGTAAAAATATAAACTCTTATGATTTAAGTGGATGCCAGTTATATACATCCTGTTATCCATGTCCAATGTGTCTATCAGCTATTATTTGGTCAAATATTAAAGAAGTATATTATGGAAATACTAAAGAAGATGCTGCAAATATTGGTTTTAGAGATGATTATATATATGAGTTTATAAAAAACAATAACACAGATAGTTTTGTTTTAAATTTAGAGTGTATAAATAGAGATGAAACAATTAAAGTATTTGAAGAATACTTAAAAGATGACAATAAAATAGCTTATTAATAAAAAAAGAAGGTGATTTATATGGATATAAAAACAAAAGCAAAATTATTCGCAATTAAAGCACATGATGGACAAAGAAGAAAAAGTGATAAAGAAAAACCAATGATAATTCATCCTATAAATGTAGCTAATATATTAGAAGAATATAAGCTTGATGATAATGTTATTGCAGCCGGATATCTTCATGATGTAGTAGAAGATACAAAATATGAATTAAAAGATATAGAAGAAAATTTCAATGAAGATATAATGTCATTAGTAGAAGGTGCTAGTGAACCAGATAAAAGCCTTTCCTGGGAAGAAAGAAAGAAGCACACCATAGATACAACTAAAAACTTAGATCTACGTCATAAAGCCATAATATGCGCAGATAAAATAAGCAACTTAGAAGATTTAAGAATATTAATAGAAACAACAGACAATTTTGTTTTTTCATCATTTAAAAGAGGATTTGAATCTCAAAAATGGTATTATACAGAAGTATATAATAGCCTAATTTATAATGAAGATGAAAGCAATGAAATGTTTATTAGATTAAAAAAACTAATAGATCATATCTTTTATAATCAAAAAGATAATTACATCCAAGATATAATATTTAAAGATAATATTGAAGAGTTAAATAAACTTAATAAACTACATTATCAAAAAGAAGAATTATATAAATTAAAATGCTTATTAGAAACAGTTCCATATGTAATAGAATTTACAGGTACTCCTAGAACTGGTAAAACAACATTAATAAACAATTTATATGATTTTTTTAAGAAAAAGGGGTTTATTGTAGAAGTATTAGAAGAATTTACAACATCAAAAAAATATAAACAAGAAATATATCCAACATTAAAAGATAAATATAAAAATGTAGTAAATACAGAAATACCAAAATATGTATTAAAACAATTAGAAGAATCAATTTCTAATAAACCAGATATAATTATAATAGATAGATCGTTATTTGATAGATTAATATGGGTAGATAGATTACATTTAAAAGATGGTATGAGTAAAGAAGAATATGAAGAATATAAAAAATTATATATTCCATTAATAAAAGATAAAATAGATATAATAATTGCTACATATACTGATGCTTTAACATCTCTTAAAAGAGATTATTTTGCTCATTTATCACTTGAAAAAAGAAGTTTTCTAAATGAAACAAATGTTAACGAATATAATCATTCATTACTAAATATGCAAGAATTAACTAAATCAGAAGAAATAAATCTATATTTATTTGATACAACAAATATAAATCAAAGAGAATTATCATTTGAAGTAGCAGAAACTATACTAAAAGATATGAAGAAAAAATATATTAAAAGAATAAATGATAATAAAGAATTAATTAAAAAACAAGACTAGCATAACTAGTTTTTTCTTTACTTAAAAACAAAAATTATGATATACTATTATTGTTTCGTAGGAGGGTATATGAGTACAGAAATAATAGAAGAAATAAGTAAAAATTTAAATGTAGAAATAAAACAAGTTGAAAGCGTATTAAAATTACTAGAAGAAGGAAATACAATTCCATTTATAGCTAGATACAGAAAAGAAGCAACAGGTAATCTAAATGAAGAACAAATAAAAGTAATCGAAGAAAACTATACATATCAAGTAAATCTATTAAAAAGAAAAGAAGATGTAATAAGATTAATAGATGAAAAAGGTATGCTTACCGATGAATTAAAGGAAGAAATAATGGCTTGTACTAAACTAGTAGAAGTAGAAGATTTATATAGACCATATAAAGAAAAGAAAAAAACAAAAGCAACCGAAGCCATTAAAAATGGATTAGAACCACTTGCTAAATACATAATGACATTCCCAGTAAAAGGAAATATCGAAGAAGAAGCCAAAAAATATCTAAATGATAAAGTTCTAACACCACAGGATGCAATTCAGGGTGCTAGCTATATAATAGCTGAAAATATCAGTGATAATGCTAAATATAGAAAAGCAATTAGAGATAATACTTATAAATTTGGAACACTAATTACAAAATTAAAAAAGAATGCTCAAGATGAAGATAAAATATATGATATGTATTATGATTATCAAGAACAAGTAAGAAAAGTTAAACCACATCGAATACTTGCTATTAATAGAGGAGAAAAAGAAGGAATACTTTCAGTATCAATCGAAAATGATACTGATAGAACAATAGAATTTCTAAATAAAAGAGAAATTAAAAATGAAAAATCTATCGTAGTAGATATTGTAAAAGAAGCCATAAAAGATGCATATAAAAGATTAATACAACCTAGTATCGAAAGAGAAATAAGAAGTGATTTAACCGAAATAGCTGAAGTATCAGCTATAGATAACTTTGGTAAAAACCTAGAAAACTTATTATTACAACCACCAATGAAAGAAAAAATAGTTCTTGCTTTTGATCCAGGATATATAAATGGTTGTAAATTAGCAGTAATAGATAAAACAGGTAAATATCTAGATTCAACAGTAATAAAACCATTTCTTAATGGATCTAATAAAGATAAATTCATAGAACAAAGTAAAACTATAGTAAAAAACTTAATAGATAAATATAACGTCGATATAATAGCTATAGGTAATGGTACCGCATCGCGTGAATCAGAAAAATTCTGTTATGAATTAATACATGAATATAAACTAAATTGTAAATATGTAATAGTATCAGAAGCCGGAGCATCTATCTATAGTGCATCAAAAATAGCTATTGAAGAATTTCCAGATTTAGCAGTAGAAAAAAGAAGTGCTGTATCGATTGGAAGAAGACTTCAAGATCCACTTTCAGAACTAGTTAAAATTCCCCCAGAAGGAATAGGAGTAGGATTATATCAACACGATGTAAGTACCAAAAAACTATCAGAATCCCTAGACTTTGTCGTATCAAAAGTTGTAAACAGTGTAGGAGTTAATATCAATACAGCATCTCCTTCATTATTAAAATATGTATCAGGAATAAAAAAGAATAACATCGATAAAATAATTGAATATCGTAATAAAGAAGGAAGAATTAATTCTAGAGAAGAAATCAAAAAGAAAAAATTATTAAGCGATAAAACATATGAGCAAGCAATAGGTTTCCTAAGAATTACTGAAGGAACAAATATCTTAGATGAAACAGCAATTCACCCAGAAAGTTATGAAGTAGCCACTAACTTATTAAAAAAATTAAATTGTACATTAAAAGATGTAGGAACAAATAATTTAATAAGTAAATTAGATAATATTAATGTAGAAGAATTATCAAAAGAACTAAATACAGATATCTATACATTAGAAGATGTAATAGCCTCCTTAAAGAAACCAAATAGAGATCCAAGGGACGAAATGCCACAACCACTACTAAAAAGTGATGTACTTGATATCAATGACTTAAAAGTAGGAATGAAATTACAAGGAACAGTTAGAAATGTAGTTGACTTTGGAGCATTTATCGATATTGGACTTCATGAAGATGGCTTAGTACACATATCAAAAATAACTGATAAGTATATTAAACATCCTAGTGATGTATTAAGTGTCGGTGACATAGTAGACTGTTATGTAGATGAAATAAAATTAGACAAAAAAAAGGTCTCATTATCATTGATAGACCCATTAAAAACTAAATAATAAAAAAAAGAAACCGCCCCCTGAGCAGTTTCTATAAAAGAATAAAAAGGGGTTGGCTAGTGTGATACTAGCACCAATTCGGTTTTCCGAACTGGTGCTTTATATACTAAATCAAAAAAGGTATTTTGTCAAGCACTTTTTTGATTTTTTTTGAATTTTATAAAAATAATTAAATTTTTGAATATATTATTACTAAGTAAGGAGGATTATGAAAAAATATTTAATAATAATTATTATTTTCTTAGTAGGATGTAGTAAAAAAAAAAAAAGAAATATTAGTATGCAATAATCAAGATACAGAAATAACCTTTAATTTTGAAAATAACAAATCCATAAACTATCAAAAAGTAACTCATATTAAACTAAATAATAATCAAGAAGCCATGAATTATAAAAATGATGATTATGATAAACTAGAAGTAGTAGATAATATAGTAAATATGTATATAGATGAAAAAATAGATGATATGAATATTGAAGAAGTAAAATCATTATATGAAAAATCTGGATATAACTGCAAAAAAAAATCACCATAGTGATTAATTATCTGAAAATAAATCATTAATACTTATATTTAGAGCCTTACAAATATTAAGCATAGTAGATAAAGTAACATTTTTATATTCTTTACACGATTCAATTTGTTTAATATAAGAAATACTAAAATTAGCCTTTTCCGCAAGCTGTTCCTGAGTTAAATTTAACTTATTTCTATAATATTTAACATTATTACTAAATATATTATAATTATTCAAAATATCATTATTCTTCATAGTACCACCTACTTGAGATTATTTTCTCATATTTTTTTTATTAAATCAGTACACTATCAGTGAACTATATGATATAATATCTAAAGAAAGAAGGATATTATGCATAACAAATTAAAAGAAATAAGATTAAAAAATCATTATACTCAAAAATATATGGCTGAAAAACTAAAAATAAGTAAACCATTCTATTCATTCCTAGAAAATGATAAAAGAATCCTAACATATGATATGGCTATCAAAATAGCTAAAATATTTAATACAAAACCAGATAGATTATTTTATGAAGAACATGTAAATAGAGTTGATTAATTATTAAAAAAAGTGTATAATTTTTATAGTCGTAGGAGGAATTATGAAAAGTATACAAAATTTTAAAATAACAAATTTACTATTATCATTAGTAATATTTATAATTGGTTTAATATTAATGACTAATTCATCATTTATTATTGATATACTAGCTTATATTATTGGAGGTTTCCTAGGATTAATTGGTATCATAGAAATAATATCATCATTAATACATAAAAATGATAATTCAAGTACATTAAAAATTATATTTGGAATACTTTTGATATCAGGAGGAGCTTTAGTTGCAATATTCCCTAATGTAGTAGATTTTACAATAAGAATAATCTTTGGAGGATGGATACTATTTATTGGAGTAAGTAGATTAATAATTGCTCTAACAATAAAAAAAGTTGACCAAGTAGGATTTAAAACATTCCTAATAACATCTATTATAATGGTTATATCAGGAGTAGTTATATTAATAAGTTTCTATGAATTATTAGGATTATTATTAGCTATCTATGCAATATCAGAAATAGTTAATTATATTTACTTTAATCTTAATAAGAAAAAATATAGTACAGTATTTGACTTTGAAGAAAATATAACTCCAACTAAAAATAAAAAAATAATAAAAAAAGAAATAAAAGAAAAAGAAGCTATTGACGCCGTTATTGACGAATAGCTTCTTCTTTTTCATTTATAGTAGGAATTAAATTATCTAATCCTTCATCATTATAAGTAGGCTGAGTACCCTTAAGATAATAAAACATTACAGATTTTTCATCATTAGATACCTCACCACTAATAGGATTAACCATTACCCCAACCACATTATCAGGCATTTTATACCACTTAACATCCTTATCCTTCAAATATTCATTAACACTATTACTCCACATCTTTTTAATCTGTTTACCCACATCACTACCAGTATCACTATTATCATCATATCCAGCCCATATACTCATAACAATATTACCATTATATCCAACAACCAAATTATCCGTATCCGTAGAACCAGTCTTAATAGAAAAAGTATTATTTAATTTACCAGTTAAATCATAACAAGTAGGATAAATATAATCAACAAAACGATAATCATAAGTACTAGTCAGTAATTGATTAATAATATAAACCAAACTAGAATTTAAAACTTGTTCCTCATCATCTTTATATTCATATAAAATATTATTATTCATATCAGTAATCCTATTAATTAAATGTCCTTTAACTTTATATCCCAAATTAGCAAGTGCACTATAAGCAGAAGTAAGCTCAATAATATTAATCTCTTCACTACCCAAAGCCAGAGATGGAATAGCACTTAATTTAGAAGTAATACCAACTCTTTTTAAAATATTAACCAGAGTATCTTCTCCTAAAAACAAATGTGTCTTAATCGCATAAATATTATCCGAATAAGCAATAGCAGCTGCCATAGATATCTTTTTATTTGCGTATTTATCATTAAAATTAGAAGGACTATAAGTTTGATCATTTGAAAAAACAAAAGTAGTAACTTCACTAGTAAAAGTAGAAGAAGCAGTAAAACCATTCTCTAAAGCAGAATAATAAAGAAATGGTTTTAAAGTAGATCCTACTTGTCTTTTAGAACTAGTAGCCCTATTAAATTGACTCTTATTATAATCAACACCACCAGTTAAAGCAATAATACCTCCATCATTAGGATTCATCATCACACTAGCAATCTCTAAATTATCAATATTAATATTATCCTTCATACTTTTTTCCAATATATTTTGGGCATTAATATCCAAATTAGTATAAATTTTTAAACCACCGGTTTCCAAAAAAGAAGTAGGAATAGAATTAATACCATCAAGTTCCTTCATAACTGCATCTTTATAATATAACAAAGTATTAAGCTCATACTTAGAACTATGACCATAATAAGTTAACTCCTCATTTAAAGCATTATTCATTTCACTATCACTAATATAACCATTAATAACCATTGATTTCAAAACTAATTTCTGCCTTTCTTTAGCCTTATCTTCATTAGTTAAAGGAGAATAATTACTAGGAGACTTAGGAATTCCTGCCAATATACTAGCTTCTCCTAAAGTTAACTCACTAGAATTCTTATTAAAATAATAATGGCTTGCATTCTCAATACCATACACACCACCATAATTAATAGTATTTAAATATCCTTCCAAAATTTCATCCTTATCATATTGAGATTCCAGTCTTACAGTAAGCCATGCTTCCTTAATTTTCCTCTCCCAGGTTTTATCAAAATTCAAAAATAAATTTTTAACTAATTGCTGGGAAATAGTAGAAGCCCCTTGCAAATTCTTTTTATTAGTAATATTAACATACATAGACTTAATAATTCTAAAAAAATCAAAACCCTTATGCTTATAAAAATTCTTATCCTCAATCGATATAGTTGCATTAATCAAATAAGGAGAAATATTATCTAATTTAACCCATTCATTAGATCCATCAAATAGCTCACCATTATTATCATAAATATAATATCCACTCGCACTATTAATATCAAGTTTATTAGTAGTAGATGCATAAAAATATAAACCATAATATAAAATAATAAAAAGAGTAATAAAAAAACCACTAATTTTAATAATTTTTTTAATAATTTTCATATAATCACCATATCTAAAATTAGTATTACAAAAAAATATTAAATTATGAGTGCAAATTTATAAAAAGTATGCTATAATGTTCTGGATGTGTATGGGAAAGACTAAATTCAAAGCAAAAATTGATTCTCAAGATGAAAAATCTATTATTTATGGTAATTGCATTTTTAATAATAATAAAATTACCTATAAAGAAAAAGATATAAAAGTAACAATTTTAATATCTGATAATATAATAGAAATGATTAGAGAATGCAATGATTATAAAATTCATTTAATATTTCAAAAAGACTCAGTTACACAATCTACATATCAATTATTTGGAGGAAACAAAATATTTAATTTAGAAACAAAAACTGAAGTATTAGATATAGGTGATAAAAAAATTCAAATTGATTATATATTAGAAGATAATAAATTTTCTTATATATTAGAAATGGAGTAAATATGATACTAGATATATTAAGTAAAATAATTACTAATGTTGCTAATGAATTAGGTTATAAAGAAAACCTAAGAATAAAAAAATCTAATCGTCCTGATCTATGTGATTATCAATGTGACGAAGTATTTAAATTAACAAAAATTTATCATAAATCTCCTAAAGAAATAGGAGAAGAAATTGTTAATAAAATTAATAAATTAGAAAACTTTCCAAATTATTTTGATAAAGTAGAATTTTGTAACCCAGGATTTATTAATATAACAATTAGTAATACATTCATTAATGAAAATTTAAAACAAATGGGTATAAAAGAAAAATTTAATATAAAAAAGCCAGACATTATAAATACATATGTAATTGATTATGGTGGACCTAATATAGCAAAGCCATTACATGTAGGACATATGAGACCAGCTATAGTTGGAGAATCAATTAAAAGAATAATTGATTATGCTGGACACAAAACAATATCAGATGTTCATTTAGGAGATATAGGACTTCCTATCGGTGAAGTTATTTATGCTTGCTTAAGAGATGGAAAAAGTGTAGAAGATATTGATTTACCATATTTAAACAAAGTATATCCAGAGATGAGTAAATTAATAAAAGAAGATAAAGTAGTTAAAGAAGAATGTGAAACCATTATTAAGATGGTTCAAGATAAAGAAAAATATTTAGACTACTGGCAAAAAATATGTGAAGTATCAAAAAAAGATATCAAAAGATTATATAAATATTTAGATGTATCATTTGATTATTGGTTATCAGAATCAGATGCATATGATTATATTCCAAAAGTAAAAGATTTCTTAATTCAAAAAGACTTATTAAAAGATAGCGAAGGAGCTAAAGTAGTATTCGTTAACAAAGAAGATGATAAAATAAATTATCCTCCTTTAATCTTCCAGAAAAGCAATGGAGGCTTTCTTTATGAAAGTTCTGATTTAGGAACAATTTATCAAAGGATGGAAGATTTTAACCCTGATTATATTTTATATGTTACAGATCAAAGACAAGCAATGCACTTTGAAAAAATATTTAGAGTATGTGAATTATCAGGATTAACAAAAGATACAAAATTAGTTCATCTTCCACATGGAACCATTAATGGTATAGATGGAACCCCTTATAAAACTAGACAAGGAGATACTCCTAAATTAGATGAACTATTTAATGATGTAAAAGAAATATTTATATCCAAAAAAGAAGAAAATAAGAATATGTCTGAAGAAGATATAAATATAATAGTAAATTCAATTCTTAAATTTGCAGATTTACAAAATAGTCGTGATAGAGATTATATCTTTGATATTAATAAATTTAGTGACACCCAAGGTAAAACAGGCCCATATATTTTATATAGTTACCTAAGAATGAAAAAAATTATTGAAAAATATGATTCAAATATTAATAATTTAAGTAATAAAGTATACAATATATATGACAGAAATTTAAGAATGAATATTCTTAATTTAGATGAATGTATTTCATTAGCTTTAAAAGAATATAAACCAAATTATATAGCAGAATATATTTATGAATTATGTGTTTCAATGAATGCATTTTATCAGAATAATCATATTGCTAATCTAGAAGATGATTTAAAATTAAATGATTGGATTAGTATCATAAAACTTGCGAATAGTATAATAAGAGAAATGTTAAATTTACTTATTATAGAAATACCAAGTAAAATGTAGGAGGAAAATTATGAATTTAAAAGACATGAAAAAAGAAGAATTAGAATTATTATCATATACTGACTTAACAGAAATGATTTTAAAAGAATCAAAAAAATCAATGAATACACCAAAAATATTTAAAAAAATCTGTGAATTATTAGAATTAAGTGATGAAGAATATCAAAATAAAATAGGAGATTATTATACATCACTTACAACAGATAAAAGATTTATCCATTTAGATAATGCAGATTGGGATTTAAAAGATCGTCATAAAGTAGAAATAATTGATTATGAAGAAGATGAAGACGAAGAAGAAGACATCGAAGAAGAAGATGAAGATGAAGTAGAAGAAGAAACTTCTGAAGACGAAGAATTAGATATTGATAACGATGTTATTGATGATGAATCACTAGATACGGATGATGATTTAGAAGATTTGTCTATAATAGATGAAGAAGAAATAGATGCACAATAATACCTTATAGGTATTATTTTTCCATTTTAGTTGCAACTTTTCCCTAATTATAGTATAATTTATATGTTTTAAAGGAGGCCCTTTATGATTGAAAGATTAAATAATATAGAAACACGTTATAATGAAATAACTAAAGAACTAATGGATCCAGAAGTAATTAGTAATATAAAAAAAACATTAGAACTTACCAAAGAACAATCAACACTTAAAGAAGCATATGAAGCATACCAAGAATATAAACAAGTATTAAGTGATTTAGAATCAGCAAATGAAATGCTAAAAGATAGTGAACTAGCAGAATTTGCTAAAGAAGAAATAAATACATTAACAGAAAAGAAAAATAAAATGGAAGCAGATTTTGAAATATTATTACTTCCAAAAGACCCTAATGATGGTAAAAACGTAGTATTTGAAATAAGAGGAGCAGCAGGTGGAGATGAAGCAAATATATTTGCTGGAGACCTTTATCATATGTATACTAAATATGCTGAAAAAAATGGTTGGAAAATAGAAGTAGTTAATGAAGATCATTCCGATAACGGAGGATTTACTTTAATAGAATTTATTTTAAAAGGTGATAACGTATACTCTAAAATGAAATATGAAAGTGGTGCCCATAGAGTACAAAGAGTACCAGTAACAGAAACTCAAGGAAGAGTACATACTTCAACTGCAACTGTACTAGTAATGCCTGAAGCAGAAGAATTAGACTTTGAACTTGATATGAACGAAGTAAGAGTCGATATAACACGTTCATCAGGGTGTGGTGGTCAAGGAGTAAACACAACCGATTCAGCCGTAAGACTTACTCATATACCAACTGGAATAGTTGTATATTCTCAAGTAGAACGTAGTCAAATCAAAAATAAAGAATTAGCTATGAAAATATTAAAAACAAGACTATATGATTTAAAATTACGTGAAAAAGAAGAAGCCGAAGGAAAAGAAAGAAGAAGTAAAATTGGTACCGGAGATAGAAGTGAAAAAATAAGAACATATAACTATCCACAAAACCGTGTAACAGATCATAGAATAGGATTTACAACAATGCAACTAGATCGAGTAATGGAAGGTGCTATGGATGAAATAATTGAAGCACTTATTACCGAAGATCAAGCAAGAAAATTAAGAGGAGAGTAATCTCCCTTTTATTATAAGTTGAGGTGATTTAATGAAAGTAAAAATTTGTGCTAATACAAGTATTGAAGAAGCACAGATGTGCTTAGATGCAAAAGCTGATATAATTGGAATATTAGTTGGACAAGAACATGCCAGTAGTGACTTTGTTGATAAACAAAAAGCAAAAGAAATATGTAATTATATAAATAAAAGATGTGATGTATCATTAGTAACTCATCTAACAGATGCTAAAAGAATAATAGAATTAACAGAATATATTGGAAATAATATTATTCAATTACATTCAGATATAAAAGAAGAAGAAGTAGAAAAAATAAAAAAAAGATTACCAAATATTAAATTAGTTCGATTAATTCATGTAGCTAGTGATGGAACTATTTGTACAGATTATAAAAAAATGAAATATGCAGATTATTATTTATTAGATAGTTTTAATTTAAAAACAAATCAAGTAGGTGGTACAGGTTTAACTCACGATTGGAAGAAAAGTAGAGAATTAATTGAATTACTAGATAAACCTACATTTTTAGCTGGTGGACTAAATCCTAATAATGTTTCTCTAGCAATTAATACAGCGAGACCTTATGGAGTAGATGTAAATAGTGGATGTAAAAATGATTTTGAAAAAAAAGATAAAGAAAAAGTAAAACAATTTGTTAAAAATGCCAAAAAAATTTAAAATAATAATGTAAAAAGAAGTTAAAAAAATATTTTTTTAACTAAAAATAGTATTAATTATTTAAAAAAACTGTTATAATATTTTCATAATAAAGAGGAGAAGATAATTATGAAAAAAATAATATTTTTATTTACGGTATTAGCACTTACCATATTTACGGCTTTACCTACAATGGTTAAAGCAGATCCTGGAGTAGGACGAGTAGCAAATTCAATAACATTAACAGAAAGTAGTACAAATAATGAACAAGTAAATAGTAACACTAATATGGAAGAATTTATTAATTCTAAAATAGAAGAATTTTTAGGAGCACTAGCAGAACAAGGAGTTACACTTACTCCAAATAATGCCAATATTGATTTTAGTACACTATTTTCAACAACAGAACCATATAAGTATGCAACAGTTTCAGATGTAAATGACAATTTTGTTATGATTGAAGGAACATTAACTAAAACATATCAAGTTAATTATGTGACTGTTAATGTCACAACAACTAACGCAAATAAAACCCAAATAACAAGTGCAGATGTTACTTTAGAAGCTCCAAAAATAGGAGATAAAGTAGAAAAAATAAAAAAAGATGATGGATATGGAGAATATGATGCTCAAAGTATAGAACCAACAGTAACTACTACAACTGAAGGAATAAATATAAATGCCTTCTGGGTTAGCGGTTTAGAAGATTTATCCGAAGAGCCATTTTATGGAACATTTGAAGAAGATACATATTATTATGCAATGATAGATTTTGAAGCAGAAGAAGGATATGAATTTCCAGCAACTTTTCCAGATGGAATAAAAGTAAATGGAGCAGCTCCAGATGAAATATTTGCAGTATACGGTGAAACATATACTCACTGCATAGTAAAAATAAAAGCAACAAAAGATACACCAAAATATGAAGTAAAAGAAGGAGCAAATCTAGAATATATAATTAACAAAGACGAAGCTGCAACATTTAGAATAGATGCAGATTATAGCCTATTTGAAACAGATGGAAAAGTATTTGTAGATGATGTTTTAGTAAATAAAGATAATTATGTATCAAAAACAGGAAGTACAATTATAACATTAGCTAAATCATATATGGACACATTAAGTACAGGTACTCATACATTAAAAGTAACATTTAATAATGGTGGAACATCAGAAACAACATTTACAGTAGCTAAACAAGAAGAAAAAAATCCACAAACAAGTGATAACATAATAAGCTATATCTCAATCTTAGGACTAAGTATAATTAGTATTACTGGATTATATATAAATAAAAAAAAATTTAACTAGGAAAATATCCTAGTTTTTTAAGTGATAAAAAAAATATATTACTAATATTTATTAGTTAAGAAATATTTTAAAATAATTAAATTATGGTATAATATAAATAATTTGATATAGGATGTATTTTATGAATTATAATGATTTATTAGAAGCACATCTAAGATTTGGAACAACCAAAGAAGATATTATTAAAGAAAAAGGATTTGAAAAAATTCAAGAAAATGTCGTTCTTGCACCTTGGTGGAGACATAATATGTTTGAAAATCAAAATTTCAAAATTGAAAAAATAAATGATGTTGTATATAACATTACATATGAAGATTTAACTTTTTCATATATTGAAATTCATAATATAGGTGCATCAGCAGTAATGGACTATGTATTAGCTCTAGGAGTTACAAAATGTAAAAACATCATATTTTTAGGATCAACGGGTTCACTAGACGAAAAAATTAAAATAGGTGATATAGTTATACCAAAATACTCTATTTGTGGTGATGGAGCATCTAGATACTTAAATAAAAATCTAGAAGATGAATTATTTAAAAAAGAATATCCAGCAAAAGAAATAACTAAAGAATTAATTAATTTATTGAAAGAACAAAACATTAAATATCATTATGTACCTAATTTTAGTGTTGATAATATTTTTGCTCAATTTTATCATATTGATAAAATATTGAAATTAGGAGCTAAAACTATTGAAATGGAAACAGCAAATCTATTCAAATGTGGTGAAGTAATGAATAAAAATGTAACTGCAATCTTTTGCGTTTCGGATAATACAATATTAAAAAAATCTTTATATAGTGGAAGAAGTCAAGAAGAACATGAATATAGACATAATGTTAGATATAATATAATTCCAAAAATTGTTATTGATTTAATAAAAAAATTAAAATAGAAAGTAAATTAGTGATAAATCTATCCTATTAGTAACCCATGGTGGAGTATCCGCACTAATTAATACATATTATAATAATAATTTATACGAAGGAGCTATATCAGATAAATTCTTAAAAAATTGTGAATATGCTTTTTATAACACTAAAAAAAAATTACCCAAAGTAAAGAAAAAATATTAGATTTTATAATATAATTCTTTCACACTAAGAATATAAAAAATAATATGGTATAATATTTAATAGGAGTGATAAAATGGCTACAACCAAAGAATATAAAGATTATATCTTAGAAAACTTAAATATATTAAAAAATATTACCTATAAACCAATGATGGGAGAATACTTACTATATTATAATAAAGTATTATTTGGTGGAATATATGATAATAGATTATTAATAAAAAAAACAAATAGTAATAAAGTATATAATTTAAAAGAATCAATTCCATATGAAAGTGCCAAACCAATGTATTTAGTAGATACAGATGACTTAGAATTATTAAAAAATATTATCTTAGATACATATAAAGATCTAAATAAATAGATTGGAGAAAAAATGAGTATATTTGAAATAATATTTATTGCTGTTGGACTGGCTATGGATGCATTTGCAGTAGCAATATGTAAAGGCCTATCAATGAAAAAAATAGATTATAAAAAAGCAATTATAATAGCTTTGTATTTTGGATTATTTCAAACATTAATGCCAGTATTAGGATACTTTCTTGGAAGTAGTTTTACTAATGTAGTAGAAAAAATAGATCATTGGATAGCCTTTATTTTACTATCTATAATTGGTATAAATATGATTAAAGAATCAACCAGTAAAGAGGAAGAAAAAAGAAATGACAAAGTAGATATAAAAACAATGCTCTTACTTGCTATCGCAACCAGTATTGATGCCTTAGCTGTAGGTATAACCTTTGCCTTCTTTAAAGTAAATATATTATTATCAGTAATAATTATTGGAATAATAACCTTTATAATATCCTTCTTAGGAGTAATAATAGGAAATAAATTTGGTGATAAATTTCAAAATAAAGCCGAACTATTTGGTGGAATAATATTAATATTAATTGGTTTAAAAATATTATTAGAACACTTAAAAATATTTAATTTATAAAAAAATGAAGGAGAAAAAATATGAAAGATAAAAAGAGTTTAATAATATATTTTAGTAGAGCAGATGAAAATTATGCAGTAGGTTATATAGATAAAGGAAATACCGAAATAGTAGCAGAATATGTAAGAGATTTAACAGGTGCAGATATGTTTAAAGTAGAACCATTAGTTCTATATGCAAAAGACTATGCTACTTGTATCGAAGAAGCAAAACAAAGAATTGGTAATGCTCCAATCAAAGAAGAAATAAAAGATATATCACAATATGAAGTAATATATATAATGAGCCCAATATACTGGGGAACATATGCACCAGAATTAGAAACAGCCATAAAAAACTTGGATTTTACAGGTAAAATAGTTAGAATAATATCTACCCATGAAGGATCAGGACTAGCTAATATGGTAAATGATATTAAAAAAATATGTAGGGGTGCCAACGTACTTGATGATGCAATTGCTATTAAAGGTAGTCAAGCTAAAAATTCCAAATCTATAATAGAAAATTGGATTTAAAATATAAAGATATGATACAATAACTACCGGTGATTAAATATGAAAAAAATAATATTAATAATAATTATACTTATTATTTGTGGATGTAGTTCTAATAATAAAAATATAATTAGTAAAATAGAATTAGATAATAATAATTGTAAAATAATAAGTGAAATAGATAACCATAGTGGATTTCATGGTGATGGAGAATATTTTGCTAAAATAAAATGTTCAAATATTAATAAAGAAGAATTATCAAGACATTGGAAAAAACTACCATTATCAAACTCAATAAATGAAGCTACAAATATAAATCATTGTGATAGTAAAGGTTGCTATAATATATATGAAAAATATAATATTCCAAATATAAAAAATGGTTATTATTATTTCTTAGATAGAAATTCAGAATCAAAAAATAAATATGATGATACATATTTAAATGATAGACATTCTCATAATTATACATTAGCTTTATTAGATAAAGATAATGATATAATATATTATTATGAATTAGATACATAGGACTAACTATGAATGGATTTAGTATATTAATGTTTATATTTACCATATCAGTATTTTTAGTAGGATTATATATGTTTACCGGTCATAAAATAGATATGTTATCTTGGAAAGCACAATATAAAAATCTAAAAAAAGTGATTGGATTAAAATAGGCAAATACACAATGATAGTTAGTATATTCATCTTTATACTTGCTATAATTGGTCTAATATTCACTTTTTAAAATATAAATATAAAAGATATTTATATTTTTTATTATGTAGTAAAATTGTAGTAAATTTGTAGTTTTGTATTGACAAGATATTTTTTTAGTGATAATATACATTTGAGGTGATGCAAATGGAAAGTAAAACAAGTGCTATTAATATTCAAATAGATAGTAATGTTAAAAAAGAAGCTACCATGGTTTTATCAGAATTAGGATTATCAATGAGTTCAGCAATTAACTTATTCCTAAAACAAGTAGTTAAAAAAAATGGACTTCCTTTTGAAGTAACTAATGTTGTAGATAAAAAGAAAATACTAGATGTAGTATGCGCATTAATTATGAAAGATGGAAAATGCTTAATAGCTAGAAGAAGCAAAGATGATCATTTAAAAGGAAGATGGGAATTTCCTGGTGGAAGAAGAGTAGGATTAGAAGACGAAAAGAAAACCCTACAAAGAGCATTTGATGAAGTATTAAAAATTAATGTTGATATTAAAGATTACCTAACACACAGCATATGTGAATATCCAGGACATATTGTCGATTTAAAACTATATGAATGTGATTATATTAGTGGAGAATTTAATCTAACAATTCATTCAGAATATAAATGGGTAAATATAGAAGAACTACTAGATTATGACCTAGCAGATGCTGATGTAGTATTATCAAAATTTTTAATAAAAAAGTATATTGAAGAATCAAGAGAAAAAGGAGAATAATATGGTAGAACTTAAAAAATTACAAAAAGAAGTATATCAAAATAAAGTAAATCATAACTTTAATGTAACTGATATTAATTTAGAATTTTGTCTTGCATTTGAAGAATTAGGAGAAGCTCATAATGCTTGGAGTACAAAAAAATCTGATTTAGGAGAAGAACTTGCCGATGTAGCTATCTATCTTTTAGGACTATCTGAAATATTAAATATTGATTTAGAAAAAGAAATATTAAATAAAATAAAAAAGAATGCTAAAAGAGTATATAAAGAAGTAAATGGGGTTATTGTTAAGGAAGAGGGATAATTATGAATATAGAGGAATTAGAAAATTTATTTGAAAAATATGATATATTTACACTTGATTCATTAAGCATATTATTAAGTTATTTAGATGAATCAGAATTGAAAGAAATAGGCCCAGTATTTAGAAATGTATATAAGAAAAAGTATAAAAAGATAGAAGAAGAATTTGAAGGAATAAATGAATATGATGATATAAATATATTATTAAACTTTGATATACAAAATATTATTGATAATATTATTTTATTAAATAAGAAAGAATTAGATTTTATAAATCACGTTGTTAGTACATCTTTATCAAAAATAGATAAAACCAAAGATGAAAATTTTAAAATGGTTTTTTATTTAAAAAGTTATCAACACGAAATTGCTATATTTACTGAATATACAAAGTATTCAGTAAATACTATAGATGATAGCTTTACTAAGAAAGAACTTGAAAAATTTTTTGAAAAATATGATGTTATTGAATTAGCTTATATGGAACAGATTATTGAAAATGCACGTTATGAATATAATGTATATAGATTATATAAAGCATATAATAAAGTATTAAATAGTAAATCACCATATGATATATATACAATCGATGAATATCATGAAAAACAAAAAACAAGTAGAATATCTGATATTAAGAAAAAAAATCATTTATTAAATAAGAAAGAATTAACACTTTTAAAAAATTTAATTGATTCATTTTCAAATATTTTAGATGATGAATATTATATAAAAGAATTTAGTATATTAGAAAATTCATTAATAGAAGAAATAGATAAAAGAAAAAGACAAAAAACTATTACCAAAAAACCTAAAAAGTAGAAAATAGCTTCTACTTTTTATATTACATTTTAAATAATTATGCTATAATTATTATGAGGAGTGATGATATGAAAAAAATATTTATACTAATTATTGTAGGCTTATTTATAATAACAGGTTGTGGAAAAACTAATGAAGCAAGTAATAATGTAGTAGAAAATAAAAACGAAGTAACAAATAAAGAAGAAAAAATAGTAAAACCAACAGCAGATGGAGATGAATTAACAGTAGAGTCATTAAACTTCTTTATACCAACAGGATATACTGAAAACTCATACAATGGTATGATGGGAGTATATGATTATTATACAGGTAATGTTACTTTAAGTGAACTTAATGTAGGAGTAGTAGTTACATGGAATGGAAACTATAAAGATTCAAATGCCAAAGATTATATTGAAAATAAATCTAATACAGCAAAATCAATTCATCTAACAAGTGTAACAACAGAAAAAATTAATGGTACTGATTGGTATGTATTTTCAAATGAAAACAATTATTACTATGCAGCTGAATATGATGAAAACTTATATGAAGTAACAGTAGAAAAAAGAAATGATCCACAAAACTTATTTGAAACAACCAATGAAATGGTTAAAAAAACATTATTCTTTTTAGAAACAGAAGAATAATAAGAGGTAAAATATGAATGATAAAATATGTCAAAGTTGCGCAATGCCAATAATAAATGATACTATAATATTGGTGATTAAATGAAAAAAATATTAACATTTATAAAAAATAAAGATAATAAATTATTACTATTACATAATAATCCTATAGATCCAATTCATGGAGGAGATATATGGTATACAGTAACAGGTGGAGTAGAAGAATTTGATAATACTTTAGAAAATACAGTAATTAGAGAAATAAAAGAAGAAACTAATTTAGATGTAATTAATACCAAATATTTAGAAATTAATTATACTTATACAAATAGAAAAGGTATAGAATGCATTGAATATGTATTTATAAGTTTAGTAGAAGATGGTAATATCATTTTAAACGAAGAAAGCATTGGATATAAATGGTTAAATATAAACGATTATATAGAAGAAATCTATTGGTATGGAAATAAAGATGAACTAAGAAAAATATTAGAAAAAAATTTATAAGATAAATTAAAAAAATTTGCAAAATACCATTTGTAATTACCTAAGATATATGATATCATGAATTTGTCAAGGAAACTTGAATATAATAAAAAAAGGGAACATTCAGTTTGGTATGCCGAATGTCTACCCAAATTTATTTCGTTGACATTTAATTCAAATGCGAATTAAGTGTCATTTTTTTATAACAGCTACCAATAAGGATAGGAGTAATAAAATGATAGCAATGTATCTAAGAATTTTTATAATAAAAACTCTTTTATTCATTATTATCAAACCTCCTCTCTAAAAGATAAGAGGTAGACACTAAAGAAACTAAATATTCCCATAAATATTATAACAAATATATTGCAATCAATAAAAAATAGATTATTTGTGAAATAAGCAATGGAGGAAGTACATGACAGATATAGAATACTTAAAAAAATATTATAAAGGCAACATGATTGGATATAACTTTGATATAAATAAAGACTGTCTAATACCACGTTTTGAAACCGAACAATTAATAGAAAAGACTATTAATTATATCAATAAACTATTTAATAAAAAAATAGACATAGTAGATCTAGGTACTGGTAGTGGTTGTATAGCAATCACCTTAAAAAAAGAACTAGATTGTAATGTAACAGCTGTAGATATATCAAATAAAGCTTTAAAAATAGCCAGGGGTAATGCTAATAAAAATAATTGTCTAATAGACTTCTTAGAAGGAGATATGTTAAAACCATTAAATAAAAAATATGACTTAATAATATCTAATCCTCCTTATATAAGTAGAGATGAAAAAATAATGGATATAGTTAAAAATAATGAACCCCATATAGCCTTATATGCTGATAAAGAAGGACTTTATTATTATGAAGAAATACTAAAAAAAAACTATCTAATAGCATTTGAAATAGGTCAAGAACAAGCAAATAAAATAAAAGAAATGGCTAAACTATACCTATATCATCCATATATAAAAATAGAAAAAGATTTACAAGGATTAGATAGATTTGTCTTTATAACTAATGGAGAAGAAATATGAAAGATGTAGACTTATGGAAATATGAAAAAGAATTATTAAAAGAAGGATATAAATATATAGGTGGAGTAGATGAAGTAGGACGTGGACCATTAATAGGACCAGTAGTTACTGCTTGTGTAGTACTACCAAAAGACTTTGTCTTAGAAGGATTAACAGATTCTAAAAAATTAAGTGAAAAAAAACGTAATCAGTATTATGATTATATAATTAATAATTGTGTAGCCTATAGTATCGGAATGTGTTCACCAGAAGAAATAGATGAACTAAATATCTATCAAGCAAGTAGAGTAGCCATGATAAGAGCAATTGAAGAAGTAAAAAAGAAAATACCACTAGATTATATACTAAGTGATGCTATGCCAATGGATATAGATATACCAGTAAAAGATATAATTAAAGGTGATGCCAAAAGTATTACCATAGCAGCTGCAAGTGTTGTAGCCAAAGTAACAAGAGATAATATAATGTATGAATTAGATAAATTATATCCAGAATATGGATTTAAAAACCATAAAGGATATCCAACTAAAAAACATTACGAAGCACTAAATAAATATGGACTTATAGAAGGATATAGAAAAACCTATGGTCCAGTAATAAAAATATTGAAAGGAGAAAAAATATGAAATTATTACTTTCCCATATAGCTGATTTAGATGGTATTACTCCAGTAATATTATTAAACTTATTAGATGAAAAATTTGAATATGTTTTATTTGAAGTAAATGAATTAAGTAGTTATATAGAAGAACAAATAGAAACAGATTACTTTGATAAATATGATACTATTTATATAACAGATTTAGGAATAACTAAAGAATGTGCAGATAAAATAATAAATAGTAAATATAAAGAAAAATTTAAATTATTTGATCATCATGAAAGTCATTACTATTTAAATGATTATGAATTTGCAACAGTTATAGAAGAACATGATAACTTTAAAGAATGTGGAACATCATTGTTTTATAATTATTTATTAAAAGAATATAGAAGTGATATCCTAAAAAAGAATAATGTCATAATGTTTGTTGAATTAGTAAGAGAAGGAGATACTTGGCAATTTACTGACTTAAAAGAAGAATCCTTTAATTTAAATAATTTATTAAACTTTTATGGAAGAGATAACTTTATAGAAATATATTCTAAATCATTAAAAGAAAATAATGAATTTTACTTTAATCAAACAGAATTAATAATATTAGAATCATTAAATAGACAAAAAAAAGAATATATAGAATCATTTAAAGACAAAGTAATTATAAAAAAAATAAATGGATACACCATAGGATTTGTATTTGCTGAAAGTTATCGTAGTGAACTAGGAAATTATCTAGCAGAACAATACTACGATCAAGTAGATTTTATAGGAATAATAAATATGAATAGACATATTAGTTTTCGAGGTAAAAAAGAATTTAAACCAACCAATAAATTTGCTGAAAATTATGGTGGAGGCGGTCATCCACTAGCTAGTGCTATGAAACTTCCAGAAGATTTAAAAGTAAAAATATTAAAATACATCTATGATGAAAATAAATAAAGTAAGCGTTGGATACCTTAAAACTAATTGTTATATAATAAGTATAGATGATGAATGTCTAGTAATAGATCCCGGAGACGAATACGATAAAATTGAAAAAGAAATAAATAATAAAAAAGTACTAGGTACTATTATAACCCACCATCATTTTGACCATGTAGGATGCATAAATCATTTTAATAATATATATGATATTAATAATTTAAAAGAAGGAATAAATAAAATAGGAAAATTTAACTTTGAAGTAATATATACACCAGGTCATACAAATGATTCAATTTGTATCCATTTTAAAGAAGATAATGTAATGTTCGTAGGAGACTTTCTTTTTAAAGATGGAATAGGGAGAACTGACTTAGGTGGAAATGAAATTGATATGCATAATAGCCTATTAAAAATAAGTAAATATAATAAAGATATTACTATATTACCAGGTCATGGAGATAAATCTAAATTAGGTATAGAAGTAAATAAATGGATATAAAAAAATACTACATCAAAAGTAGTATTTTTATATTAATCTTAATTCATATTCAGTATATTTTATCAATCCTATCATAGAACAATATACCATTTAAATGATCTATTTCATGCTGAAAAGCGATAGATAATTCTTCTCTAGCTCTAACTCTAATTTTATTACCATCTTCATCGAATCCTTCAATTGTAACTCTTGCATATCTTTTTACATGTCCTTCAACTTCACGATTAACACTTAAGCATCCTTCGCCAGCTTCAGCAGCAATCATTTCTGTAGAATAACTAACAATTTTAGGATTAATAACAACGTAATTATCAAAAACCCCTTCATCAACTTCATGGACAATCACAATTATTCTTTTATTTATACCTAGTTGAGGAAAAGCAAGTCCCATACCTGGTCTTAAATCATATTTTTTAGAATATTCTTCAATTTGACTATATGTAAGTTCATCAATAATCCTTTGAATTAATTTTTTTTCATCTTTAGAAATAGGAAAAACAACCTCTTAAAGACTTTTCTTTTTCATCCAAAATATCTAATTTTTTAAACATACTTCTTCCTCCCTCCGGATATTATAGCACATTTTACTTAAATTGCAAATAATCACCAATTTTATATGAATTATAGCCATTTGGTATTTCATATGTATAATAAACATTTTTTTTAGGTAATATAATTCTACAAGGACCTAAATTATTAAAAATATATAATATTTTATTATTCTTATCAGTCATAATAACATCTATTTTTTCAAACATAAAAAAAGTATGAATACTATTACATTTATTAAAACATAAACCATAATTTATATTTTTTTTAAACATAAAACCTTTTAATCTATTAAAAAACTTATCACACATTTTAATATTAATAGCTTTCTTACAAACTAGTATCATGATATCACCAAAAATATTATAACATTTAATAAATTAATTGACAAATATATAAAATTATTATAAAATTATATATAGAATAGGTGGCGTAAATATGAAAATGAATAATAAAGGACAAGCATTAGTTGAATACTTATTAATTATCGCAGTAATAAGTGTAGTAATAATAAGTGTAGTAAAATTATTTGGAGGATATTTAAAAGATTCAATGACTAAATCATCTTGCGAATTAACAGGACAAAACTATGTAAAAGGAGATTCTCCAGGAGCAGGATATTGTGAATAATAAAGGCTTTTCAGCAATCGAGTTACTTGCAATTATCATAATACTAACTATTATAGCTTTAATATCAATACCAATTGTATTAAATACAGTTAATAATGAAAAGAAAATGAATAATCGGAAAAGTGTAGATGCATATGGAGAAAATATTGAAGTTGCTTTTAATCGATATAAAAATGCTCATGATGGAGAATTTACAACTAAATTAGAAGATTTAAAAAAATATCTTACAATAGATAAAGTAAAATGTGATAAAGTAAATATTGATGAACAAGGTAATGTTACAATAAAAGATTGCTATGTTGATGGAGAAAAAGTCCTAAACGATAAAAGTGAAACCTATGAATATAGTACAAAAAAATAGTTATCCAAAAGGATAACTATTTTATATATTTTAATAAAATTAAACCATTAAAAACAATAAAACCTATAAAACTAATAATATTTACTATTGAAATAAATTTACTAAATTTTCTACCACTCATTAAAGATATACCAAATAAGAAAAACATAAAAGATAACAAACCTAAATCAATATATAAAAATCTTCTTCTATTTAAATATGAAGTAAAAACTACCAAATATAATATTAGTCCTAAACTAATTATTAATAATAATATATTAGAAATTAATAAACCACTACCATATTTTTTATCATCTAAATCAAAATCTTCATAATTATTTTCTTCATCTTTTTTTTCTAATTTAATATCTTTACTTAAAGTTTGAGTCAATTCCTCATACTTTTTTGTTTGACTCAAAGCCTCTTCAATAGATTCAACTTCACTAACATTTTCAATTTCATCTTTCATTGCAATATTATTATTTTCATCAACAACAATTTTATCTAAATCATCTTTCTTTTTTGCTTTTTCCCTTTTTTTTCTTTCACTTCGACTCATTAAATCAGTAAAGGATGCAGTCTTATCAAGTTCATCATCTTTAATATCAGATAAATCAATTAATCTTTCTTTATTTTTCATACCATCACCATACTAATTATAACTTAAAATATAAAAAAAATAAATACATTTAATAAAAAATACAATTATAATTTGTATTAATTATTAATAATAGTTGCTAAAAAATGTCGAAATATGTTATACTTTATATGGATGGTGGTCTACGTGATAGATATAAATTTTAAAAAAACTTTATTAATGGTTTTGATTCCCTTTATATTTGTTACAGCAATTATACCATTTATTAAAAAAATAGCATTTCACATAGGAGCAATTGATATTCCAAATGAAAGAAAAGTCCATAAAAAACCAATGCCTAGATTAGGTGGACTAGGAATATATGCTGGATTTTTACTAGGATATATATTGTTCGGTGAGCACACCTATATGATGAATTCAATTTTAATAGGAAGCTTTATTTTAATAATTACCGGTATGATAGATGATATAAAACCAATTAAAGCATATCATAAATTAATTGGTCAAATTTTAGCATGTTTAATTGTAGTTTTTTATGGAGAAGTACTTTTAAAAGATATTAGTTTTTTTGAATTATATATAGATTTTGGAGTTTTTTCTTATCCTATTACAATACTTTTTATGTTAGGATGTATTAATTGTATGAATTTAATTGATGGTCTTGATGGACTTGCAGCAGGAATTTCCTCAATATTCTTTCTAACAATAGGAATAATATCACTTTTTAAAACATCAGGTGGTCTTTCATTTGAATTATCATTTATATTAACATTAATAATGTTAGGATCAACTGGTGGATTTTTAGTGCACAATTTTAATCCAGCTAAAATATTTATGGGAGATACTGGTTCCATGTTTTTAGGATTTATTATTTCAATAATAACATTACTTGGATTTAAAGCAACATTGATGTCATCGATAATAATACCACTATTTATTTTAGTAGTTCCTATTTTAGATACTTTATTTGCAATTATTAGAAGAAAATTGAAAGGTGAAAGTGTAATTGTTCCAGATAAAAGTCACATTCATCATCAATTACTAAGACGTAATTGTAGTGTGAAAAAAACAGTATTAATTATATATCTAATAACATTCTTATTTTCAACAGCATCCGTAATATATGTACTTGTAGATAATGTAATTGGTTATATTATATATGGAACATTAATGGTATTTGTAATAATATTTGTTCTAACAACAGATATACTATTTGAACATAAAAAAAATAATTGAAAGGATTTGAAAACATGATAAAAAATACTTTTCTAAATTTTAAACATTATTGGTTTTTAATGACCCAATTAATATCAAGAGATTTTAAAGTTAAATATAAACGAAGTGTATTAGGCGTTGTTTGGAGTCTATTAAATCCAATATTAATGATGTCAGTAATGGCAGTAGTTTTTTCTCAAATGTTTAGAGTTAGAGTGGAGGGAGCTAACTACTTAGTTTATTTAATGACAGGAATTATAATGTTTAACTATTTTAATGAAGCATCAACAAACGCTATGACATCAGTAGTAGATAATTTTGGACTAATTAACAAAGTATATATTCCAAAATATATATTTCCAATTGCAAAATGCTTATTTATTGGAATAAATTTTTTATTAACATTAATCCCATGGCTAGGAATAATATTACTTTCTTATGTGGGACTTGGTGAATATACATGTCACATAAATATAAATTATTTATTGCTACCATATGTTTTTTTATGTTTATTTCTTTTTACAGTTGGTATGGGATTATTTTTGTCTTGCGTTTCAGTTTTTTTAAGAGATGTAATTTACATATATGGAATAGTAACAATGATTTGGAATTATATTACCCCTGTATTTTATAGTATTGAAATAATACCTGAAAAATTAATACCAATATTTAAATTTAATCCATTATATCAATATTTAAATGCAGCAAGAGAAATAGTATTATATTCAAAATGTCCATCGGTATATAATTTAATTGCTATAACATTATATTCATTATTTGCAGTAATAATTGGTGGAATAATATTTAAAAAGAATCAAGATAAATTTGTATATTATGTTTAGGAGGTTAAAATGATTGAATTAGAAGATGTCACAATGAAATTTAATTTAGGAATTGAAAAAAATTTTTCTATAAAACAAGCATTTGTAAATTTTTTTAATCCTAAACATAAAAAACAGAAAAAAGAATATTTTAATGCCTTAAAAAATATCAGTTTTAATGTAAAAAAAGGAGAGGTAGTTGGACTTATAGGTAGTAATGGAGCGGGTAAATCAACATTACTTAAAGTAGTAAGTGGCGTAATGAAACCAACACAAGGTAAAGTTACAGTACATGGAGCAATATCACCAATGATTGAACTTGGAGCAGGTTTTGATATGGAATTAACAGCCAGAGAAAACATTTATTTAAATGGATCAATTTTAGGATATTCAAAAAAGTTTATTGATGAAAAATTTAATGATATTGTTGAATTTTCCGAATTAAGAGATTTCTTAGATGTGCCAATAAAGAATTTTTCATCAGGTATGACTGCAAAACTTGCATTTTCAATTGCAACAGTAGTAGATCCAGAAATATTAATTGTAGATGAGATACTATCTGTTGGAGATATTAAATTTCAAGAAAAAAGTAAAAACAAAATGTTAGAAATGATTAAAGGTGGAACAACAGTATTGTATGTTTCACATTCATTACAATCTATTAAAGAATTATGTGATAAAGTAATTTGGATAGAACATGGAGTAATGATTAAAATGGGTGATGCTAAAAAAATATGTGAAGAATATTATGAACATCAAATGCAGAAGTAGGAGGAAATATGGAAAAATATATACATTATTGTTGGTTTGGTGGAAAACCACTTCCAAAACTAACTAAGAAATGCATTAAAAGCTGGAAAAAATTCTTACCAGATTTTGAAATAATAGAATGGAATGAATCTAATGTAAATTTGGAAGAATGCCCATTCATAAAAGAAGCATATCAACATAAAAAATGGGCATTTGTTGCAGATTATGCTAGAACAGTTGCTCTTTATAACAAAGGCGGTATTTATTTTGATACAGATATGTTACTTAAAAAGCCAATTGATTTCTTATTTGAACATGAAACATTTTTAGGTATAGAAGATTCATTTATGGTAAATGCGGCAGTATGGGGAGCTAATAAACCAAAATCATATTTTTCAAAAAAAATGTTAGATTTTTATAAAGCTCAAAAACATTTTGATGTAAATAATATGTTTAAAGTTAGTATTCCAAGAATTATGACTTCACTACTAAATGAAGAAGGATTAGATCATACATCAAATGAAATACAACATTTAAAACACAACATAACAATTTATCCAAGAGAGTATTTTTATCCACTATCATTTGATTTTAAAGATAATGTCTTTACTGATAATACTTGTATGATTCATTATTTTGATGCCAGTTGGTTTAGTAAAAAAGAAAAATATAGAGTTAAATTAAACAGAAAAATTGGTGAAAAAAATGTAAATAGAATGATTGGAGTATATAAGAAAATAAGACATCTAGGTGGAGCAATTATTAAAAAAACATTATATAAACCAGCTAAATACTTTAAATACACTTATTTAAATAAAGGAAAATATAAAAATGATTTAAATAAATCAATTAATGCATTAAAAAATATAAATGGTGATTATATAGTAATGCATAATCCTGATTGGCTAGGAATAACAAGTGCTACTATCGAATTATTTGATAATAACAGAGTACCTTGTGGTGAATTTTTAAGAAAAAGTGATATGAAAAAATTTGCAAGTGTAATACTAGAAAAAAATATTAAGCAAGTTATATTTAGTGCAATGTGTATTGGTTGGAAAGATTTAGCCTATTATCTAAAATCAAAAAATCCTAATATATTAATAAAAGTATTCTGGCATGGAAGTATATCACAAGTTTCAGAACCATATGGTTGGGCAAGAAATATCGAATTAATAGATATGAGTAAAGATGGAACATTAACTACATTTGGGACTTGTAAAGAGTCATTAGTAAAATTCTATGAAAATTTAGGTATCAATACTAAATTTATAATGAATAATGTAACACTAAAAAATAAAATTGAACATAAAAATCCGAAAGAAGTAGTTATAGGACTTTATGCAGCAAAAAAAGATGATTGGAGAAAAAACCTTTTTGCTCAAATAGCTGCTGTATCACTAATAAAAAATGCCACAATCGATATAATACCGATGGACTATGAAGCCGCTACATTTGCTTCCAATCTAGGATTAAAAGTAACAGGTATTGATAAAGCAATTCCAAGAGAACAATTACTAGAAAGAATGAGTAAAAATACTATGAATTTATATGTTACTTTCTCAGAGTGTGCACCAATGCTACCAATCGAAAGCTTTGAAGTAGGAACAATCTGCTTAACTGGCAATAATCATCATTACTTTAAAAATACAGAATTAGAAAAATATTTAGTTGTAGATAATGAAGAAAGTCCAGTTGAAATAGCTAACAAAATTGAATTATGCATAAAAAATCAAGAAAAAGTATTAAAACTATATAAAGAATGGAAAAAGAAAAATGATACTAACAGCACAAAAAGTGCTACAGATTTTATAAATGATGGAATGGGGGAAAAATAATGTTAGAAGAAATTAAACAGCATCAAAATGATAAATGCATATCATTAGTTCCACCATTTGATTTAAAATACTTTGAAGGAATAAATAATACATTAGGAAATGCCATAAAAATTGGCCATGTTGAAGTAAATGAAAAAATAATAAAAACAATTAATGAATCCAAAATAGAGAAAATATATTTATTTGGTAATCATGATATTTATAGATACATCCTACCAAGACTAAAAAAGAAAATAGAAGTATGTTGGGTATTTAATGAATCATTTTCTAGTTTATCCAATGGTGGAGTTAGATACTATTTAAACACTATCTTTGAATATTATGAAAGAAATCTTATAAAATCAATAGGATGTACTAGTAAAGATAACAAAAAAATATTTGAAAATTCAAAATATAATTGTGAATATATAAATTTGCAAATCAAGAAAATAGAATCAAAATCAAATAAGAGTAATTCAATAGGAATTCTAAGTGATGACTATGATCCAAATAATAACTTTTATAATCAATTAGCAGCTCTAACTTTTATTGATTATGATGTATGTAAATATAGATGCGTAATGGATGCAACAAATCATTTTCAAAAATACTTTAACATAAAAAGTAAAATAACAGATAATATGGATGAAGTAATTAAAAATAATTTTGTTAATTTATACATTAATTTTACAAATACCAATAAAGAATTAATCATGAGAAGTTTTAACTACGGAGTACCTGTAATTGTTGGTAATACAGATTTTTATGATAATAATAATTATTTAAAAGAAAATCTTGTAGTAAAAAGTGATGATGATATTAATGAAATAGTAGAAAAAATAAACTTTGTAAAGAGAAACTATAAAAAGATAATGGAAGAGTATAATAATATCTAGGTGATTGCTTATGAGATATGGACTTTTATATTATAAAAATACAGATAATATAGGTGATGATATTCAAAGTTATGCCCAAGAACAATTTTTACCAAGAATCGATTACATGATTGATAGAGAGAATTTGGAACAATTTGTTCCAAATGAAAAAAAATACATATATACAATAATGAATGCTTGGTATATTCATGATAAATACAACTTTAATTTTTCACCATATATTTATCCATTATTCATATCAATGTTTTTCAAAAACTTTCCCTATGAAGATGGAGTAACATATGGAACTGATTATTTAAATGAAAATGTTATAACTGATTTAAAAAAGTATTCACCAGTAGGAGCAAGAGATTTACACACAAAAAAAATATTTGATAATTTAAATATTGAAAATTATTTTTCTGGTTGTTTAACATTAACTCTTGAAAAATTACCTAATATCAAAAAAGAAAAATATATTGTAGTAAATGGACTTAATGAAGAAGAAATAGAATATATAAAAAGTAAAACAAAAAAAGAAGTAAAAGTTGTAAAACAAGATGTCCCATATGGTTCCTTTTCCAATGAAACTTGGGAACAAAGAAAAGATAGAGTTGTAGACTTATTAAAATTATATCAAGGAGCACACATGGTTATTACAACGAAACTACATTGTTCACTTCCATGTTTAGCTCTTGAAACACCAGTATTACTATTATATGATAAATCATTTCCTGAAAACGAAGATAGAATAGGTACTTACTTAGAATATCTAAATCATATCGATAGAACAGAATTAAAATCATCAAATATTAATTTTAATAAACCATTAAATAATCCAGAAAAGTATTTAGAATTAAGAAAATCACTTATAAAAAAATGTAAAGAATTTATAAATAATAATAAACAAATAGATATAAATGATTTACCTGATATTGAACAATATAAATATTATATAAAACGATCATTTGAATCTAGAAAACCAATAATTAATCATTTAAAAGAATTATCAAATAAATATGTAGAAGAATGTAAAAAATCATCACAAATGTATGATGAATTAAATGAACTAAAATATCAAAATAATGATTTAAAAAATAAAATAGATAACTTAAAAGAAAATAATGAAAAGCTTAGTAAAGAAAAAGATGAAATAAATACTAAATACAATGATTTAAACGAAAAAATGTGTAGAATTGAGAATTCTAGGTCATATAAATTATATAAAAAAATAAAAAAAATATGTAAGTAATAATAGCATTAGGATGGTGAAATTTTGAAAGAAAAATTATCTTGGATTACAGGATTAAAAGGGGTTGCAGCATTAGTAATATTAATTCATCATTTTGCTTTGTATTTTTATCCTGGTTTTATATATACTACAGCAGATAATATCAAAATGAAAGGTGGCTTAGAGCTAAAAATAGCCCAAACACCATTGAATATTTTTAGTTGGGGTGGTGTAACAGGAGTATGTATCTTTTTTACAATAAGTGGGTTTTTAATCGCATATAACTATTATAAAAAAGAAAAAAAATATGATGCATCATATATGATAAAGAGATATTTAAAACTAATGATACCGATATTAATTTCATCCACAATAATATTCTTAATTGTAAAATCAAAAATTTTTAGAACAGATTCATTGTTAGAACTATACAAGAATAGTGGGTTAAATAATAGTTATACTTATTATAATGAAAACATTTTTACACTAATATGGAATTCATTATTTACATTATTTAAAACTGCATCTTGCCCAATTAATCCACCAATGTGGACAATGAAAAATGAATTAATATATTCAATATTAAGTGGATTATTAATAAATGTTACCGGTAAAAGTAAATATAGATTTATTATTTATTTCATAATTTTTTTGCTCTTCATTAATACATATTATATATGTTTCATATTAGGTATTGTTCTTTGTGATGTTTGGGTGAATAAACAAAATATTATCAATTATTTAAATAGATTTGATATAAAAATAATTATATTATTATTTGGATTATTATTATTTTCATGTACTTATGCTAATCAATTTACTATATATTATTCAGTCATAAATAATTTATTTGAAGAAATTGATTATATAGTATTCTATCATTCAATTGGTTCAGCATTAATTTTACTATTCTTTTTATTAACAATTAATGCAAGAAAATTATTTTCAAAAAAATTATTCTTGTTCTTAGGTGAACAGTCACTTTTTATATATTTATTCCATTGGGTAATCATTAATACATTTTCTATGTTTATTGTTGTCAAATTAAATAGATATTTAAAATATTATCAATCATGTCTTATATCACTTGTATTATCATTTATAGTAATAATTCTTATGTCAAAGTATTTTGGTAAATATATTACAGCAATAACCAGTTGGGTAGTAAAGAAGATAAAATAATTAAGGAGGAAGAAAACATGAGTTTAAAAAAAATATTAAATATAGTAAAAAATTTAGTTTGTAGTTATATAATGATATTCATTGTTTACAATGTGAATATTGTTTTTAGAAAACTAATTTTTTCAAGTACAGATAAACTTATATTTATTAGTAAAACGATATTAATTAGTTTAATTATAATCAATGTCATCTTATATTATAAAAATATATTATTTAAAAAGAAGAGATATTTATATATTATATTTTTATTTCTACTAGCCTGTAATTTTTCTGAAGGATTCTTCTCAAATTTTAAATCTTATACATTTATTATAGCATATACATATATATTATTAATTACTTTTTATATTATGCTAAAAAGAAAAATGAAATTTGAATTAGCATTAGTTTATAGTTTTTCAAGTCTATTATTGTCAGCTTTTGTAATAGGAATGTTTGGATTACTTTTCTTATACAAATATTTGTTATTAGCATATTTATTATATGTAATATATTATATTTATAACCAAGCAAAAACTGATAAACAAATTATAAAAAATACAATCGATAGTATGTTTGATGCATCATTTATAGTATTAAATATTATGTTCATTTTAGCAATTCTATTTGGAGCAGGATTATATGTCCATGTTTATGATGAATATTCACATTGGGCATTTGATGCAAAGGCCATGATATATTATTCTAAGTTTGGTACAAGTCAAGATATTATGTTAAAAACAAAAGCATATCCACCAATTTTCACTGTATGGCATTATACATTATCAATTTTTGAAGGATTTAATGAACATTATTTGTATGTTGGTTTAAATTTTTTAATAAGCATATATTTGTTACCATTGTTTATTTATTTAAAAAATAATAATTTATTTATTAAAATACTTGGAGTTATTGCAATTATTTTTGGATGTTATATGTTTGGAGGAGTTTATTCATATAATAATTTATATGCAGATTATGCTATTACTTCAATTTTTACTTGTTCATTAATTGTATTTTTTGTATCAAGAGATCAAAACATTAATTTAAATCGATTATTAATTATATTACTAATAATTCTTACATTATCAAAAACAAACGGATTTGTAATTGCATTAATTTTTTGCTTAATTATAATGCTTAATGAATTTATTGGAGTGTCATTTAAATCATTTAAAGAGTTAATAAAAAAATGTGTAGATTTATTAAAAAAATATAAATCATTTATATTAACTATAATCATAACTTTCATATTGTGGAAAATATATCTTTTAATTACAGGCAAAATAACAGTTGAATATTATGATGCTGTAATTTTACCTGATGGTTTAAAACCTGACTTAAAATATAAATTAAATTATGAGTTTATCAATAGTTTTTTAAGAAAAGTTATAACTTCATTTGATAATAAATGTATATGGGGGCTAATACCTCTTACATTGTATCAGTATTTGATAGTTTCCTCAATTGTTCTATATTTGCTATTTTACAAATTAACTAACGATGTAAAAAAAGCCTTACTTAAAATAATACCATTTATATTGAGTTATCTAATATTTTTCGCTGTAACAGTATTATCAATATTCTTTGCATTCTGTCAATATGAAGCTAGTATATTAGCATCATTTGAAAGATATCTAAATTGGTATAATGTTGCAATACTATTATTTATTATTTCAATGATATTAAGAATTAAAGATAATAAGAGTAATATATTTAAAATGCTTATTTTGGGATATATTGTTCTTTCAATACCATTTTCTGCGATATACAGTTTTGCAATAAGTCCAACTAAGTCAGAAAGTTACAATGCATATGTTGAACGAAGTGAAAAAGTAAAATTTTTAAATGATAATACTCCTGAAAATTCATTAATATATGTTATAGATCAAAAAGACACAGATGGAATAATGGCAATGTGGTATACAAGATATTATGGTTTTCCAAGAAAAAATAATGCTTCATCATCATCAATTGGATGGAAAATTAAAACGGAAGCTAATAAAGATGATTTAAGAGATTGGGGACTTACAGCAAAAAAATGGGAGAAAGAGTTAAAAAAATATAGTTTTGATTATGTATTCCTTTATTCTGCTGATGATTTATTCTTTGAAAAAACCAAATATATGTATGATGATCTAGAAATTGCCAAAAAAGCAGTATTATTTAAAATTGAGTATGATGAAAAAGATAATATTAAATTAATTGCAATAAAATAGGTGATTTTTTGAAAAAAATAGATAAATACTATATAAAGATAACAATTATCACATTTATTATATTATTTATTATATTATTAGGATTCTATCCTGGACTTGTTCCATATGATGGAAATAATCAGTGGCAACAAGTTCAGAGTGGAATTATAATAAATAATCATCCGTTTTTTAGCACATTTTTTATGCTAATTTTATCAAAAATCTGGAATAGCGTAACTATTGTAATAATATATCAAATAATCATATTTTCCATTAGTTGGGGATACTTATGCAAAACTTTAAAGCTAGAAAATAAAACTCAATATAAAATTATGTATATTGTAACAATATGTATTCTATTATATCCATTAACATGTTTATATAGTATAACATTATGGAAAGATATATTATATACAACATATTTATTCTTATGTGCAATTATGCTTTATGATTGGCAAAGTAGTAACTTCAATTTTAGCAAGCAAAAATATATATTATTAGGTGTAGTTATTTCCATGATTTTTAGCTATCGACATAATGGTATTATAGTTGCAATTATTTTGTTGATATCATTTTATGTAATATGTATAAAAAAATATCTAAATAAAACAATTGAAAAACAAGTTTTAAAAAATAACACATTTGTTTTAATAACATTTATAATAATGATTATTACAATTTTTATACCAAAGAAAATAATATTGAATCAAAGTGAAATAAAATTAAAAAGTCAAGAAAATTATACTGAATCATTTTCAACAATCGATGGATATATGTTATGGATTATGGGAGCACATCTAAAAGATAATAACATTAATAATGAAAAAGACAAAGAATTTTTAAATAAAATAATTCCACTTGATGAATGGAAAGAGATATATAATCCATATTTAATAAATAATACACATAATGCACAGAACTTAAATCGACAATATTTAATTAAAAATAATAAAAAATTTGAAAAAATATTTATAAAATATAGTTTAGATAATCCAGGTACTATATTAAAACATTATATAAAATCAGATGCATTACTATTAAATCCTGTATCTAGCTTAGATGGATATGTATATGTATATTGTTTTCCAGAAATGGGATTTTTACCAAAATATACGAAAATAAAACCTATCATACCTTTTATAAAAGAAGTTTATCAAAAAATATCTGACTTAAGTTTTTATAAACCATTTGTTATTTTTTATGAACCAGCATTTATATTATATATTTCAATCATAATTACATTTATATTATCAAAAAAAATATATGGTAAAAAAATATGGATATTTATTTTACCAATGATTTTAAATACAATTTCATTGTTACCAATAAATTTAGCCCAAGATTTAAGATATGTTTATATAAATTATTTAACATTCTATGGATTATTATTAATGTTTATATTGAATATAAAAAATGTATTAAAAAGTAAATAATAAAATAAAAAATGTTGTTTACTTTGAAAATTTCTAATCTTGCAGATAATATTAAAAATATGATATAATTAAAAAAATAAAGTTTTAGAGAGGTACTGAAAAATATGAGAGTATTACTAATCATTCCTTCATACAATGAAGAAGCAAATGTATTAAATAATTATAACAGAATTGTAGAATTTAATGAAAAAAGCAAAATAAAATATGATGCAATAGTTATTAATGATGGATCTAAGGATAGAACTGAAGAAATATGTATTAAAAATAATATTCCTCATATTTCTCTAGTTCACAATCTCGGCATAGGTGGAGCAGTTCAAACTGGATACAAATATGCTTATAAAAATGATTATGATATTGCAGTCCAATTTGATGGTGACGGACAACATGATGTTAATTATGTTAAAAATATAATTGATCCCATTATTAATAAAGAAAGTGATATGGTAATTGGATCAAGATTTATTGATAAAAGTAGTAGTGAATTTAAATCAAGTATGACAAGAAGATTGGGAATTAAAATTATATCCTTCTTTATAAAAATGGTTACAAGAAAAAAAATATATGATACTACTAGTGGATTTAGAGCAGTTAATAAGAAAATAATTAAAGAATTTGCAAATGAATATCCAGTAGAATATCCTGAACCAATTACAACCGTAGAAACAATAAAAAAAGGTTATAAAGTTGATGAAATACCAGTAAGTATGAATGAAAGAGAAAATGGAACTTCAAGTATAAAAGCCTGGAAAAATATATATTATATGTTGAATGTAATTCTATCAATTGTTATTTTAGGAATAGGAGGTAAGAAAAAATGAGTATTAATCTAATTATAGTATCAATACTTTTTAGCATATTTATTATCATTACCATTCTTTTTTTACTAAGAAAGAAAAAAATAAATATAAAGTATTCTCTTATATGGATTATATTATTTACCATCTTATTAATTGCAACTATTATACCAGGATTTTTAGTATGGATTACACATTTACTGGGATTTAAGACAGCTTCAAATATGGTAATCTCAATTATTCTAGCAGTATTAGTAGTGATATCAATTGTTTTAACAATGATAGTATCAAAACAAGATAAAAAAATTAGATTGTTAATACAAGAAATTAGTATTCTAAAAAAAACATTTGGTGATTATAATGAAAAAAAATAGTGTAAAAAAAAATGTATTATATAATCTTATCTATCAAGTACTAACTGTTCTTCTTCCTTTAATAACAACACCATATTTATCAAGAAAATTAGGAGCTGAGCCTATAGGAATATATGGCTTTACCTTATCAATTGTAACTTATTTTGTATTATTTGGATCACTTGGTACTGCAATGTATGGACAAAGAGAAATAGCAAAAAGACAAAATTCTAAGAAAAAATATTCTGTAACTTTTTGGGAAGTAACAATTATAAGAATTCTTGCAATGTTTATTTCAATGTTAATATTCTTTATATTTTTCTGCAGAAATGGAAGTTATATTTTATATTACAAAATATTCTTAATATACATGATTGCCTATGCATTAAATATTTCTTGGTTTTTTCAAGGAATGGAAAAATTTGATAAAATTGTAATAAGGAATATTATTGTAAAAATACTGAGTATCATTTTAATATTTACATTAGTAAAAAGCCCAAATGATTTATGGATATATATTTTAATATTTGTTGGATCAGAATTATTAGGAAATCTTTCTTTATGGTTATATTTACCAAAATATTTAACAAAAATTGAAAGAAAAAGTATTAAATTAAAAAAACATTTAATTCCTGTGTTATTACTATTTTTACCTCAAGTTGCAACACAGATTTATACTGTTTTAGATAAAACAATGGTTGGAATAATAACAAATAATATGGATGAAGTAGGCTTTTACGAACAAGCTCAAAACATTGCCAAAGCTGCTTTAGTTATTATGGCATCAGTTCAAACAGTAATGAACTCAAGAGTTGCAAATGCCAATGAACAAGGAGATATAAATACAATAAAAAAATGTCTAAAAAAATCATTTGATTTTGTTTGGATGATTGGAATTCCTATAATGTTTGGTCTAATAATAGTATCTGGTAATTTAGTACCATGGTATTATGGTAAAAATTTTGAACCAGTAAAATTTATCTTAATTACAATATCGCCAATAATTTTAGCAATAGGATTAAGTGGTATAACTGGAATTGTTTATATGATACATACTGGCCAACAAAATAATTTTACTAGATCTGTTATTTTTGGAGCAATTGTTAATGTAATATTTAATATTATATTAATAAATATATTCGGCACTATTGGAGCAGCAATTTCATCTGTAATAGCAGAAATATCTATTCTTATATTTCAATTAAGATATATTAAAGAGGTTTATAAGATAATTGATATTTTCAAAGTTTCAATTAAACCATTAGTTGCTGGTTTATTAATGGTTATGATTTTACTTCCAATATCATTTATTTTAAAGTCTTCAATAATAAATACTTCAGTTTTAGTAATTTCAGGTATGTTAATATATAGCTTAGTTCTGTATATATTAAAGTATGATTTATTACATGATATTATCCATTCAGGAATAAAGATAATAAAAAGATAAATATCACAAAATTAAAGGAGTGATAGAGAGATGGAAAAAAAAGAAATTATTATATTCAGTGAATATTATTTACCAAAGTTAGGTGGTGTTGAAAGATATACCAACAAATTAATAGAAGAATTAAAAGAAAAGTATAATATAACAATAGTAACTACAATACTTGATGGTGTAGAAGATTATGATCAACAAGAAAATGTAAAAATATTTAGAGTTCCTGTTTACAATATCTTTAAAAGCAGATATGCATTTATAAAGAAAAATAAGAAATTCAAGAAAATAATGAGTGAAGTTGGAAAGACACATTATAATTTCTTAATATGTCAAACAAGATTTTTTCCTATGACATCATTTGGAGCTAAATATGCAAAGAAAAACCATATACCAATGATTGTAATAGAACATGGAAGTTCACATTTTTCAATTAATAATCGAATTCTAGATTTTTTTGGAAAGATATATGAACACCTTATTACAAATAGATTAAAGAAAAAATGTTCTAATTACTATGGTGTTTCCCAAAGATGTGTCTCATGGCTAAAACATTTTAAGATTGACGCATTAGGCGTACTATATAATTCAATTGATCACAAAGATTATAATAAATTTAAAGATAAATATTATTTTAAAAATAAAGAAAAAGAAATAAATATTTGTTATGCCGGAAGATTAATAAAAGAAAAAGGTGTATATGAACTATGTGATGCTTTTAATAAATTAACAAAAGGATATAAAAATATAAAATTAAATATAGCCGGCGATGGACCAATTCTTAATGATTTAAAATTAAAATATTCAAATAACAAGAAAATAGTATTTTTAGGAAAATTAGATTTTGATAATGTAATGGGATTATATAATTCATGTGATATATTTGTATATCCATCAATGTATCCAGAAGGATTACCAACATCTATACTTGAAGCAGGACTTATGAAATGTGCAGTTGTAGCCACTGATAGAGGGGGAACAGTAGAAGTAATTACTCACAAAAAAGATGGCCTTATCTGCGAGGAAAATGTACAATCTATACATGATAATATAAAATTATTACTAGATAATCATAAATTATTAGAAGAATATAAAGAAAAATTACATCAAAGAATAATTGAAAATTTTACTTGGAATGTTACAGCTAAAAAATTATCAAATATAATAGAAAAAGAAAGTAGGTAGTAATATGAAAATATATATTATATCAGGTAATAAAACACCAATTATAGATAGAAAAGAATATGAAATATTGCAAGTCGGAGCTGCCATAAATAAAGATGTCAATATCAGCAAATTAAAAGATAATACAAAAGATAATATATCTGAAAAAAATAGAAATTATTGTGAACTAACAGGATTATACTGGATATGGAAAAATTCAAAAGAAAAAATAATCGGATTAGTTCATTATAGAAGATTCTTTTATAAAAAAATTATGTTCAAAAATAAAGAAGTAGTTACAGAAGACGATGTAAAAGATATATTGAAAGATTATGATATTATACTTCCAACAATGGGACATACATACATGACTGTATACAAACAATATGAGAAATATCACGATATAAATGATTTATTATTATGTGGAAAAATTATCAAAAAAAAATATCCAGATTACTATCCAGAGTTTGAAAAATTGTTAAAACAAAAAAAGTATTATCCATTTAATATGTTTATTGCAAAAAAAGAATTAATAGACGAATATTGTGAATGGTTGTTTGATATTTTATTTGAATCAGAGAAAACAATAAATAAAACATTAGAAACAAAAGATAAGTATAATAAAAGGGTTTATGGATTTCTTAGTGAAAGATTGTTTAATGTATGGATTAAAACAAAAAAATTAAAGATAAAAGAATTGCCAGTCTATAATGTAGAAAAAAACAAAGCAAAAGAAATACTAATAGAAACAACAAAACATGCATTAAATGTTGTTAGAAAAAAGTAATGGAGGTTTTATGAAATATGATTATTTAGTAGTTGGAGCAGGTTTATTTGGTGCAACTTTTGCTAATCTTGCTCATAAAAATGGTAAAAAGGTTTTGGTTATTGATAGAAGAAATCATATAGCTGGAAATGTTTATACGGAAAATATTGAAGGAATTAATGTACATAAATATGGTGCACATATTTTTCATACAGATTATAAAGATGTATGGGATTATGTAAATTCATTTGTTGAATTTAACAGATATACTAATAGTCCTATTGCTAGAATAGGTAATGAAGTATACAATTTACCTTTTAATATGAATACATTTTCAAAGATGTGGAATGATGTATTTACTCCGGAAGACGCATTAAGACATATTAATGAAGAAAAAAAAGAAATAGATAAAGATCCAACTAACTTAGAAGAACAAGCTATTTCATTAGTTGGTAGAACAATTTATGAAAAATTAATTAAAGGCTATACAGAAAAGCAATGGAATAGAGATTGTAAAGATTTACCAGCATTTATTATAAAAAGATTACCTGTAAGATTAATTTATGACAATAATTATTTTAATGATAGATATCAAGGTATACCTATAGGTGGTTATACTAAATTAGTTGAAAAGATGTTAGAAGGAATTGAAGTAAGACTTAATACTGATTATTTTTCTAATATAGATGAATTTAAAAATATTGCTAACAAGGTAGTTTATACTGGCCCACTTGACGAATATTTTAATTATTCATTAGGTGAATTAGACTGGAGATCACTAAAATTTGATACAAAAATATTAAATGAAGAAAATCATCAAGGAAATGCTGTTGTTAATTATACAGGTCATGAGGTAGAATATACAAGAGTAATAGAACATAAACATTTTGAAAATAATCAAAGTGATAAAACAGTTGTTACTTATGAATATCCTGCTGACTATGAAAAAGGTATGGAAAAATATTATACAATTAATGATGATAAAAATAATAAATTGGCTAGTGAGTATAGAGATTTAGCAAGTAAAGAAGAAAATGTTATATTTGGTGGAAGACTTGCTGAATATAAATATTATGATATGGATGATGTTATTAAAGCTGCATTTGCTACGATAAATAAAGAATTAAAAATATGATAATTGAAAGGAATATGTGTATATAAAATATTTTAATTTGATTAATTTTTGTAGTAGAATTTTTTATCAACAGAAGGGAATAATATTAAATGATAAAATGGGTAGTAGAAAAAATTAAAAGACTAGCTAATAAAAACTACATAAAAATAACAGATGTTTTAACAGAAGGTAAGAAATTAATTATCAAATATGATGTTAATGGTGATGTATGCCAATTCTTTGAAAAAGATAAATCTATGGAAATAGAATATGATTTTAAACTAGATAAAATTTCTAAAAGTATTTTAGTTATTCCGTTTTTATCCCTTTTTTTACCAGTAGCATGGATTACCAAAAGTAATATAATTCTTGATGAAATTGATGAATCATTTTTAAATAATATAGATAAAATAAGAAATGCATTTAATAATATGTATGAAGAAAATTTATTTAAGAAAATTAAAATTAAATCAAAAAAAATAGTTAAAAATGAAATAAAACCAATAAGAAGTTCAATGTTCTTTTCTGGTGGTGTAGATTCTCTTGATACATTATGTACAAATTTTGATAAAAATCCTTTATTAATAATGATATGGGGATCTGATATTTGGCTTGAAGATATAAAAGGCTGGAATACTGCTAAACAAAATATGGATAAAATATCTAAAAAATTAAAGAAAAATAAAACATACATTAAATCAAATTTTAGAAAAACTATAAATGAATTAAAACTAAATGAAGTATATGAAGAACAATTAGGAGATAATTGGTGGCATGGTGTAGAACATGGAATGGCACTTCTAGGACATATTGCTCCATTAGTTATTAAATATAAAATAGCAGTTCATTATATACCAGGAACCTTTAGTAATAATGATAAAGATGTTAAATGTGCCTCATATCCAACAATAGATGAAAATTTTAAAGTAGCAAATTGTAGTGTTATTCATGATGGATTTAATTATACAAGGTTAGATAAAGTAAAAAATATAGTTTCATTTTCTAAAGATAATAAGACAGGTATTAAATTTAGAACTTGTTATAAAGAACGAGATGACAAAATGAATTGCTGTGATTGTGAAAAATGCTTTAGAACAATTATGGAACTTGTTAGTATTGGTGAAAATCCTGAAAAATATGGATATGAATATAATAAAGAAGTAATAAATAAAATAAAGTCACATTTAAAAAATAATAAGTTCGAACATGAAATATTAAGTAATATGTGGTTCGATATTCAACAAGAGATTAATAAAAATAAATATTTTAAAGTTTATGATTTATCTTGGATAAATGATTTTGATTTTAAAAGTAAAAATAGTAAAGAATAGTTAATTTCAACTTTTTCTTTACTATTTTTTTTATATAATGTATAATTAAATTGGTGATAAAATGAAAAAAATTACTATTTTAGCACTTCATCTTAATTATGGTGGTATAGAAAGATTTATTACTAATTTAGCAAATAGTTTAAGTAATGATTATGATGTAGAAATTATATCTACATATAAAATGACAGATAAACCATTTTTTAAACTAAATAATAATATTAAAGTTAAATATTTAATAACTAATCTAAAACCTAATAAAGAAGAAATAAATACATATTTAAAAAAATTTAACATCATTAAATTAACAAAAGAGCTATTTAAAAGTATGAAAATACTATACTTAAAAAAACACTTAATGATTGACTTTATAAAAAAATGTAATAGTGAAATTGTAATAAGTACAAGAGATATCCATAACACATGGCTAGGAAAATATGGAAGAAAAGAAATATTAAAGATAGGCAGCGAACATAATGATAGTAATTCATTAAAATATATAAAAAAAATATCCAAAACAGCTCATAAATTAGACTACTTTGTAGTAGTATCCAAAAAAATGAAAGATGATTATACTAAATATTTAAAAGTTCCAGTAATATATATTCCAAATAGTATAGAAAAAATACCAACTAGTTACTCAAAATTAGATACAAATAATATTATATCAGTTGGTAGATTAGAAAACGTTAAAGGATTTGAAGATTTAATAGAAGTATTTGAAATAGTTATTTCTAAAAATAAAAATATTAAATTAAATATAGTAGGATCTGGTAGTCAAAAAGAAATACTTGAAGAAAAAATTAATAAATTAAATTTAAATAATAATGTTAAATTAGTAGGATATAAAACCGAAGAAGAATTATCTAATTTATATAATGAATCAAGTATATTTGTAATGACATCACATAGTGAATCATTTGGCCTTGTATTATTAGAAGCAATGAGTCATAAATTACCTTGTATAGCATTTGATAGTGCAAATGGAGCTTGCGAGATTATAGAAGATAATATTAACGGATATTTAATAAAAAATAGAAATAAAGAAGAAATGGCAAATAAAATATTAGAATTAATTAATAATAAAGAAAAAAGAGAACAAATAGGTACAAATGCTTTAAATAATTCTAAAAGGTATTTATCAGAAAATATAAAAAAGAAGTGGGTTGATATTTTTGAAAACAAATAATATAATATTTATATCAAGCACAGGTGGACATTTAAATGAATTATTACAATTAAAAGAATTATTTAAAAAATATAATAGCTATATAATTACCGAAAAAACAAAATCTAATAATAAACTAAAAGATAAATATGATAATGTATTCTATTTAGTATATGGAACTAGAAAAAATCTATTATTTTATCCATTTATATTTATATTTAATATTATTAAATCATTTATCTACTTTTTTAAAATCAAACCAAAAGTTATTGTAACAACAGGAACACATACAGCAGTACCAATGTGTTATATAGCTAAATTATTTAGAAAAAAAGTAATTTATATAGAAACATTTGCAAACCGTTATAGTAAAACGATGGCAGGAAAAATGATTTATCCAATTGCTGATACATTTATTGTACAATGGGAAGAAATGTTAAAATTATATCCTAAAGCTAAATATTTTGGAAGCATATACTAATGGAGGATTATAATGATTTTAGTAACACTAGGAACACAAGATAAAAAATTCTATCGTCTTATTAAAGAAATAGATAAATTAATAGAACAAAAGAAAATAAAAGAAGAAGTAATAGTTCAAGCAGGAAGTTCTGCAAACTATAAAAGTAGCAAAATGAAAATATTTAATCTTATTCCAATGGAAGAATTTGATGAGTTGTTAAAAAGATGTGACTTACTAATTACTCATGGAGGAGTAGGAACGATATTAAATGGTTTAAAAAATAACAAAAAAGTTATAGCTGTACCGAGATTAAAAAAATATAAGGAACACGTAAACGATCATCAAGTACAAATTGTAAGCAATTTTAGTGATGAAGGATATATATTAAAAGTTGAAAATATTAGTACATTGTATGATGTAATAAAATACTCAAAAGTATTTAAACCAAAAAAATATAAAGAAAATAATAAAGAATTTGTTGAAAAATTATCAAAGGAAATAGATAATTATTTATAAGGAGGTATATATGAAAATATTAGTTACAGGAGGAACTGGTTACATAGGAAGTCACACTTGTGTAGAATTATTAAATGAGGGATATGAAGTAGTAATTGTTGATAATTTTAGTAATTCAAAACCAGAAGTTACAGAAAAAATTAAAAAAATAACAAATAAAGATATTAAATTTTATAAAGGTGACGTATGTTCAAGAGAATTAATAGAAAAAATATTTAATGAAAATGAAATAGATGGAGTAATTCATTTTGCAGGTTATAAAGCAGTTGGTGAGTCTGTAAAAAAACCATTAATGTACTATCAAAATAATTTAGAATCAACAATAAACCTATTAGATGTTATGCAAAATCATAACTGTAAGACTTTTATTTTTTCATCTAGTGCAACAGTATATGGTATTCAAGATACACCAAAATATGTTGAAACAATGGAAAGACGAAAGCAATCAAATCCATATGGTAGAACAAAATCAATGATTGAACAAATACTTGAGGATTTATATACATCAGATAATAGTTGGAATATAACACTTTTAAGATATTTCAACCCTGTAGGTTCACATGAATCGGGATTATTAGGAGATGATCCAAGTGGTATACCAAATAATTTAATGCCATATATATTAAGAGTATCAACACATCAATTAGAAAAATTAACTATTTTTGGAAGAGATTATGAAACACCTGATGGAACTTGTATAAGAGACTATATACATGTTGTAGATTTAGCAAAAGGACATCTGAAAGCGTTAAAGCATGCTAAAGAAAATCCTTCAAATTTATATATATATAATTTAGGTTCTGGAAAAGGTATAAGTGTTCAAGAGATGGTAGATACTTTCGAAAAAGTAAATAATTTAAAATTAAATTATGTTTATGGAGAAAGAAGAGCAGGTGATTTACCTGAATATTATGCTGATGCAAATAAAGCATTAAAAGAACTAAATTGGAAAACTGAAAAAACTTTAGAAGATATGTGTAAAGATTCATATAATTTTGCTATTAATTCTAAAAGTGAATAGTGATATAATGATAAAAAAAAAGTTATTGAGTATTATTGTTCCTTGTTATAATGAAGAGCAATCACTACCATATTTTTATAAAGAGATAAATAAAGTATTAAAGAGTTTAAAAAATATCAAATATGAATTAATATTTGTTGATGATGGTTCAAAAGATAATACATTAAGAATACTAAAAAAATATAATAAAGAAAGTAAAAATAATAAATATATTTCTTTTTCAAGAAATTTTGGAAAAGAAGCTGCAATGTTAGCTGGATTAGAACACGCTAAAGGTGATTTAGTAACAATAATGGATGCTGATCTTCAAGATCCACCATTACTTATACCAGAAATGATTAAAATAATTACAGAAGAAGATTATGATATTGTTGGTACTAGGAGAGTAAATAGAAAAGGGGAGCCAAAAATAAGAAGTTTTCTTTCTAGAAAATTCTATCGAATAATAAATAAAATGTCTAAAATAGAAATGGTAGATGGTGCTAGAGATTTTAGACTAATGAAAAGAAAAGTAGTAGATGCCATATTATCTTTAAAAGAATATAATAGATATTCTAAAGGAATTTTTAGCTTTGTAGGTTTTAAAACTAAATGGTTAGAATTTGAAAATACCAAAAGAATCGCCGGAGAATCAAAATGGTCCTTTTGGAAATTATTTAAATATGCTATCGAAGGAATAGTAGGATTTAGTACATTTCCATTGGTTTTATCAGCACTTATAGGGTTATTATTTTGTTTACTTTCATTTATAATGATATTAATAATTATTATAAAAACAATAATCTTTGGAGATCCAGTATCAGGTTGGCCATCAACAATTTGTATTATATTTTTTATAGGTGGTATACAATTATTTGTTATGGGAATAATTGGAGAATATTTAGCTAAAATATATTTAGAGACTAAAAATAGACCAATATACATTATAAGTGAATCAAATAATTTAATAGAAGAAAAGGAAGAAAATAATGAAAAAAAATAAAAAAGTTATAAAAAGTGTTATAATTCTATTAATTTTGATATTTACCATATGCGCATTTGTAACATATAAAATAATTAAATCCAATAATCAAAAACGAAACGAAGTAAAAATACAAGAACAAAAAAAACAAGAATTAAAAATTCAAGAAGAAACTAAAGAAGATATTCTTAAACACTACAATAAATATGTTATTACTGAAGATATAATAGATTTATATAAATTAGATAATAAAAAATATATAAAAAGTGGTTCAATTGGTAAAAATCAAATATTAGAATTAAAAGATATAGATATCACTTACAACGATACTTATTTACCACTAGCAACATTTGATGGATATTATATTTATTACGAAGATGTAAATAAAACAGAAGAAAATGAAGAATTGAATCAAAGATATAAAAATTATATTCCATTTAATGAAAATATAATAACAACTAATAATACAAACTTTTATGACGAAGACAATAATCTAGTATATAGTTTTAATCAACAATTTGATTTACCAATAATAATAAAAGATGAAAATCGTTATGGGGTAGAATATAATAATAAATTGTTATTTATTAATAAAGAAGATATAGAAAAAACAAAAGAAAATAATAATACAGATTTAACTAATACTAAAAGTATAGCAGTATTAAATTATCATTTCTTCTACGATAATACACTTGCTTCTGAAAGAAAAAATTGTGATCAAACAATATGTTTATCAACGCAAATGTTTAGAACTCATCTAGACTATATAAAGAATAACAATATATTCACACCAACATTAGAAGAATTTGAAATGTACTTAGATGAAAAAATACAATTACCAAAAAGTGTAGTTATTACTATAGATGATGGGTGGAGAAGTGAACAAGGAATAGCTGTTTTAGAAGAATATCAGTTAAATGCAACAGTATTTCTAATAACAGTATATCATGCAGAAGTACCATTCTTACATTCATACAAATACGTAGAATATCATTCTCATGGAGATAATTTACATAATCAAGGAGATTGTCCATCGGGACAAGGTGGAGCAATTCAATGTAAAGATAGAGAATATCTTCTCAATGATTTAAAAATAAGTAGTGAAAAATTAGGTGGATCTAAATATTTCTGTTATCCTTTTTATGAATATAATGATTATTCTATAAGTATTTTAAAAGAAGCTGGATACAGAATGGCATTTGCTGGTGGTAATAAAAGAGCATATATTGGTGTTGATAAGTATCAGATTCCAAGATTTGCAATACAATATAATGAAACAGCTGCTGATATAGCTCGATATATAGGATAAAACCTAATTTTTTCCAAATTTGACAAAAAAGGCAAAATATAGTATATTATTATTGGTGCTTGCTTCTTACGCCCAGTTTGGGGTGAGTGCTGGAAGATAGAATGTTGGGCGTCCATAATGGCATATGTGATCCGACCCACCATTCGTGGAGACCTATTATTGTGTTTAGCCTATACGTGTAAACTGATGGACTAAATACGAAATAGGAGAGAACCTATCATGTGGCGAAAGTTACGGATAGTGTAGCTTGTCTTGAGTGAATTAATGGGAATTATTGACCAAACTTAATAAGCTTATAGCTAGAGCCTATATAAGTATCGCAATATGAAACATTATTTGCAAAAAAGAATTAATAATAAATAGTTGGTGAGGAAATCTCCTAGAATGTCGTTAACATAGGATTGTGGTGCGTACTAAGTGGTAATCAAGTCA
>CACYFN010000004.1 GCA_902773675.1 uncultured Erysipelotrichaceae bacterium
TAATTTTAAAGAAGAAAAAGATACTCATAAAAAATCAATAGGTTTTGTAATTGGTGACAAATTTAATTATTCACAAGAAATAACGAGTGAAAATAATGATGGTGCAAATATATATTCAATGGTGTCAGTATTATGGCAAGTAGTAAAAGAACAACAAGAAGAAATAAATGAATTAAAGGAGATGATTAAAAATGGCAAATATTAAAGTTAGTGAAATGACCGAAGCAACTAGTTTTGATGATGGCGATTATGCGATGATAGTACAGGCTAATCAAAATAAAAAGATTAGCAAAGAAAATATTTTTTCTAATTTAGAAGATGAAATAGATACAAATGCAACTGATATTTCTACTATTAATACTAATATTGGTGATTTATCTGATTTAGAAACGAGTGATAAGACTAGTGTTGTTAATGCAATTAATTCAATTTTTCCTAAATTAGTCGAAGATGGTGAAGCAGTGCCAAGTGGAAGAATAATTGGAAATAAAACAGAATATGTACAAAGATTTAATTGTGGAAACGCACCTACAAAAAATGGACAAACTACTTTTAACACTCAATTATCTGGCGTAACTGTAACGAAAATTGAAGGAAAAATGCAAGATAGTAGTAATGAATGGTTTTGGACTATGCCTAATCCTTTTTTGAGAATAAGATATAGATATTCGAATAATACTATTTATTTTAATGAAAACAATTATGAAGATTTATCAATTTATAAAATTATATTAGATGTTTATTTTACAAACAATTAATAAAGGAGAATAAAAATGAAATTTAAAAATAAAACTTATGATAAATTAAAAACAATATGCTTGATAATACTACCTGCACTTGCTACATTTTATGGTAGTTTAGGACAAATTTGGGGATTTCCAATGACCGAACAAGTTGTGTTAACAATAACAGCTTTCGATACTTTCATAGGGGCTTGTTTGGGAATTTCTAATATTAATTATAAAAAAGAGAATGGAGATGAATAATATGTTAAAAGGCTGTGATGTCAGTTCACACAACGGAGATATTGATTGGGGTAAGGTTAAATCACAAATAGATTTTGCTATAATAAGACTAGGCTACGGAGATAACATAGAGAGACAAGATGATAGTTGCTTTATTAAAAATGTCAATGGGTGTATTAATAATAATATACCCTTTGGTGTTTACATTTATAGTTATGCTTTAAATTTGGGTGGTAGTGAAAGTATCCAAAGCGAAGTTGACCACACTAAAAAAATGCTATCTAAAATATCAAAGAAACCTTTTTGTGTTTATATAGATATGGAAGATGATAGCACAATTAAATTGGGTAAAACATTATTAACTAATTTTGCACTTGAGTTTTGTAAACAAATTAAAAATGCAGGATATACAGCAGGGGTGTATGCTAATGAAAATTGGTTTAAAAATTACTTGCAAGTATCTACAATAGCAAGTTATGGTTATTCAATATGGTGTGCTAAATATAGTGATAGCAAACCAAATATAAGTTCTAATTATGATATATGGCAATATAGTTCAACAGGTCGTATTAATGGAATAAATGGCGACGTAGATATGAATTATATGTATAATAATATAATTAGTAATCAACCTACTAATGAAAAAACGATTGATGAATTAGCTAAAGAAGTAATAGCAGGTAAATGGGGTAACGGAAATGATAGAAAGAATAGATTAACTAATGCTGGTTATAATTATAATGAGGTTCAAAATAAAGTTAATAGTTTATTAAATTCTAATAATAAAGTTTATTATACAATTAAATCAGGAGATAATTTGAGTAGCATTGCTAAAAAATATGGAACATCAGTTAATCAATTAGTGCAATGGAATAATATTAAAAACCCTAATCTAATATATCCTAATCAAAAAATAAGAGTAAAATAATTTACTCTTTTTTTTATTTTTTTAAAAAAATATATAAAAAGTATTGACAAAGTATAAAAAAAGTATTAAAATGGAATACGTAAGATAGAGGAAGGAAATCTTACAAAGGAGGAATAAAAAATGAAAAAGATTAAAAAGGGGTTAAAAAGGTTGATAAGAGTTTATAAATTAAATTCTGATAATTATATACCAATATATAGTGGTGATACTTTGTTAGGGTTTGGAAAGAGGGGTGAATAATAATGAAAAAAATTACACGATTAAGAAAAAACCGAAACAAAAGAATCAAAGAATACTTAAAATCAATTTTAAAGGCATTTTCTTTGCTTCTAACGAACGTTTTAGAGTTGTTAGTATATTTACTAGTGAAAGGTGTTAAAATCTCTTACAAAGCAATTTATAGGCTAAATACAATAATAGGTAATTTATTTATGAAATTGCCACGAATTACAAGAACTTTAATTATTTATGTTTTAATATTAACATTTATATTAGATTTAACAGGAACTATACAAGGTAAAAAAATAATTAAAATAGTTGAATACAAGACGATTAATTCAATAGTACCAACTGCTAATGCAGAGCCTCAAGAACAAGAAGAAATTATAGAAGAACCAATTTGCAAATATGATGAAGTATCTTGTCAAATTTATAACAAAGCAAAAGAATTAAATATGAGTGAAGAACAAGCAAAAATAAGTATTGCTATTTCAAAATGGGAAACAGGCAATTATACCTCAGTAGCATTTAAAGAAAAAAATAATGTTGGTGGTATGATGTGCCAAAGTGGTTTAATTAGTTATTCAACACTAGATGAAGGAATTGAAAAGTTCTTAATTAACTTAAAAAATAATTACTTTGACATAGGATTAAATACTTTAGAACTTATTCAACCTAAGTATTGTCCAATAGGTGCAAAAAATGACCCTAATGGATTAAACAAACACTGGTTAAATGGAACAAAAAAAATGTTAGAAGAATTAAAAAAGTATTAAAAAAGTATTGACTTAGTATTAAAAATGTATTAAAATTTTATTAGATAGGAGGTGTTAGAATGGAAAGGGATTATATTAAAAAGTTTGAAGAAATTACTTTAACAAAATATGAAGCTGACAAGTGCGAACAAATGTTAGAGGAATTAATAATTGAATACGAAAATTTACAAGAAAGTTTTGACGACTACAAACAATATGTAGAAGATAATTATGAATTTAAGGAGATGAGATAATGAAAGAAGATTTATTAAAAATAATTGAACATTATGGAGTTAGCAATCAATTAAAAAAACTAAGCGAAGAAGTTTTTGAAATGCAAGAAGCTATATTGTTGGATTTAGGAGATACCAAAAGTTATGACCATATAGTGGAAGAATTAGCAGATGTTTATGTGTTACTAGCACAGTTTGAAGAATATTTTGAAATTAGTCAAGATAAATTAATTGCTATGCAATCTTATAAAATCAGAAGAACGCTAGAAAGGATAAAAAAAGATGAGGCATGTTAAATTAAGAAGTCCTGAAGAGTGGCAAAAAGTAGTTGATGAGCAAGGTAAGGTTTGTAGAAAATTAAACGAAATAATAAAAGAAAAAAATAAAATTATAAAAGAACAACATCAAAAAAACATTTCTTTAAACTACAAAATAAAACAAATGGCATTAACCATTGAACGATTAGGATTAGGAGAATAATATGAAAAAAATTGAAGTTAGAAAATTGGGGTGGTTTGAAAAGTTTTGGTTGAGATTAAAATTTCCTAAAATACCGTCAAAAGATGGAAATATGATTACAATATCAAGAAGTGAATACGAATTAATGAAAAAAATAATAGAAAAAGAAGAATGCTTTATAACACAAATACACAATCAAAATAAAAGAATAAAAGATTTAGAAGAAAAGATAAAAGAAAAAGAAAAGGCTAGAAGAAAATTAGCTGGAAAAATTGGTGGAATGAAAAAATATATTAATAGGTTAGAACATGAATGATTTTAAGAAAATGCAAATATTAGAGAACGATAGAGCAAAATGCAAAAGATATTGCAAATGTGGTCACCCCGTTGTTTTTCCAACAAATTCTAAAGCAATTAAAGTAATATGTACTTGATGTGGTAATTATATTTATAAAAATGATTTAGAAGAATTTAAAGAAAAGATAAAAAAAGTATTAAAATAGTATTGAAAAAATATTTAAAAAATGTTATAATTTTAATAGATAGGAGGTATATAAATGACAACTACAATTATTTTTAAAACAACCGAAGATTTTAAAAAGCAACTTATGAAAGAGGCAAAAGAAAAGAATTTGACTTTGTCAGCTTATATTAAATCAATTCTCAACGAAAGGAAAAAATGATGACAAAGGAAGAATATTTAAAGGAATTAAATAAGGCGTTTGGTGATTTCAAATTTTATGAAAACGGACACTATTACACATACAAAGATAAACCAATTTCAATTGGTGCTACTGGACTAATAGAACAATATACACAAGATTTTGATAGTCAAACAATAGCTGAAAGAGTGGCATTAAAACAAAATAAAACAGTTCAAGAAGTATTAGATGAATGGAAACAAAAAAATAAGTGGGCATGTGAAAAAGGACACCTAGGGCATTGTTATGCACAAGAAACATGGGAACAATTATATCCTAGTCCAATATGGTTTGATGATGAAGAAAAGAAAATAGCAATTAATAGAATATGCAATGAAGGAGATAATTTTTATAATGATTATAAAGGCAGGTTAGAATTAGTTGCTAATGAATATGTAATTGGTAGTTATGAGTTTGATTTGGCTTCTGCTATTGACGCATTGTTTATTAACAAACTAACAGGTGGACTTGTATTAGTAGATTATAAAACAAATAGTGATATACATAAAAATGAAAGATACGCCAAAAATATGAAAGTACCTTTATCACATTTGAAAGACGATACATTGACACACTATGCAATTCAGTTATCTATCTACAAATACATAGTTGAAAAATACACCAATTTGAAATTTGAAGAAATGTTTATAGTATGGTTTAGTGAGCTAAATGAAAATTATGAAATTATAGAAGTGCCTTATTTATACAAGGAAGTAAAAAATATATTAGAATTAAGGAGGTGTGCCAAAATGGCAAAAATGTTATTAGTTATGGGAGAACCAGCAAGTGGTAAAACAGTATCACTTCGTAATATTCCTAAAAATGAGTTATATTATATAGATTGTGATAAAAAAGGGTTAAATTATAAAGGTTGGAAAAATGATTTTAATGAAGAAAAAAAGAATTACTTTAGAAGTAATGACGGAGAAATGATTATTAAATGTATGCAAGGTATTAGTGAAAAAAGAGAAGATATTAAATATATTGCAATAGATACTATTAATTCAATAATGATTGCTGATGAAATGAGAAGAAGTAAGGATAAGAATTTTGATAAATGGGTTGATTTAGCAAGTTGCATATTTAATTTAATAAACATAGTTCCTGATTTAAGAGATGATTTAACAGTTATCTTTATAGGACATACGCAAACTGATGATGAAGGATTTACAAGACTTCTTACAAATGGTAAAAAATTAAATAAGATAGGACTTGAAAAATATTTTGATACAGTATTAATTGCTAAAAATAATGATGGTAAGTATGTTTTTGAAACCACTTCGCCTAATTCAACAGCAAGAGTTCCTATGGGTTCTTATGAAAATGAACAATATATTGAAAATGATTTATACGAAGTAATAAAAGAGTTGAAAGAATTTTAAAAATATGGTACAATTATATTGTCGAGTAAGTAAAGAGGATTTATATAAGCATTGGTGCTTACTCGACATAAATACCAGTGCTTGTATAAGTCCTTTTTGCTTAAATAAATGGCTAAAAGGAGGTGCAAGTATTGGAAAGTAAAAAATATATAGTTTATATGCACAAAAACAAAATAAACAATAAAGTTTATATTGGTATTACTTGCCAAAAAGCAAATTATAGATGGGGTGCTGGTAGTGGCTATAAACAACAACCAAAATTTTATCGTGCTATTTGTAAATATGGTTGGAATAATTTTGAACACATTATATTGTTTAATAATTTAACTTTTGAAGAAGCAAAGCAAAAAGAAATTGAAATGATAGACAAACATAATGCTTTTACTAAACAATATGGTTATAATGCAACAAAAGGTGGTGAAGGTTCAAACGGTATTCCTTGTAGTGAAGAAAAGAAAAATAAAATAAGTAAAGCAAATAAAGGACGTAAATTTAGCGAAAAAACCAAAAAAATAATGAGTGAATTAAAATTGGGAGTAAAACCTATAAATTGTAAAAAAGTTTTATGTGTAGAAACTGGTGTTATATATAAAAGTATGCATGACGCCGAAAAAGAAACTGGAGCAAAATATAAAAACATTTCAAAAGTTTGCAAAGGTGAATATGGAAGAAAAACTGCTGGTGGTTATCATTGGCAAATAATAAATTAGAGAATATTATGAATTAGATAAAAATGAGGAGGATAAATAATGAATTTAGGATTTGATTTAAAAGATTGGGAAGAGGTTGAAGCAGTTGAAATGGGTAATAGGGAATCACTTGAACTAGGTGGACACGAAGTTGTAATAATGGACGCTAGGTTATATACAAGCGAGCAAAGAGGAAATACATCATTAAAAGTATGTGTTGATATTGCAGGTAATGATAAACAAAAAGGATTTTTTAAAAAACAATATGATAATAACAATTTAAGCGAAAAGAAATGGCCTACTGGTGCAACTAGATATCTTTCATTAAAAAAAGAAAGTTTAGGATACACAAAAGGTTTTATAACATCACTTGAAAAATCAAACAATGGTTTTAAATTTAATACCTCAAAAGGTTGGGAGCAATTAAATGGATTAAAATGTGCTGGTGTATTTGGACTTGAGGAGTACCTAGATAATGAAGGTAAAACAAGAACAGCAACTAAATTAACACAATTCAGGTCGCTTGATAAATTAAAAGATATTCAAATACCAAAGGTTAAATTATTAGATGGAACTTATGTAGACATTGATGACTATAATGAATTTTATAGAAATAAAAAAGATGATACTGTATTAAACAACGCAGTTGAAATATCACCAGAATCACTACCATTCTAAAAGGAACTTTAAAAAGTTTCTTTTTTTATTGTTTTGGGTATTGACAATATGTCATAATAGTATTATAATGGATACAAGTAGAAAGGTAGGTGATAAAGTGTATCAACTTAAAGATATTTCAAAGGTTGCTATTATTAATCAAAGTGAACTAGCTAGAAAGGTAGGAATTAATCAAGCAACATTAAATAGAGTGTTTAACAAAAAACAAAATTGTTCTAAATTAATGGCTTATGCTATTGTTAAGTCAATAAATGAGAATGCTGAAATTGAAGATTATTTTATTAAGAAAGGAGAATAAAAATGTATTTTAATGTTGTAGTAAAAGAAGAATATGAATATAATGGATTAGTATTTCACTTTGGTGAAAATTTTGAAGAAGCTTTAAAATTTGCTGAAAAGATTTTACGAATTAGTGATTATAGTGTAGAAATATTACAAATTCATAATGAAGATAAAGAAGAGGAGGAGTAAAAGTGGCAAAATACAGGTCAGTTCAAACTTTGTTTTGGAGTGATACTAAAATAGTTGATGAATTTACTCCTGAAGATAAATACTTTTATCTTTATTTACTAACAAACGAAAAAAGCAATCAATTGGGTTGTTATGAGATTTCAATAAAGAAAATGTGTATAGATACTGGATATAATGAAGAAACTATTAAAAAAATGTTATATAGATTTGAAAATGTTTTAGAAGTGATTAATTTTGATTCTAAAACGAAAGAAATATTTATCAAGAATTGGCATAAATATAATTGGCTAGATAGCGATACTACAAGGAAATGTATCGAAAAAGAATTTAATTTAGTTAAATCTAGTAAATTAAAAGAATTAATTATTCCTTTTTATACCCCATATATGCCCCATGGTAGTAATAAAAAGAAAAAAGAAAAAGAAAAAGAAAAAAAAGAAGAAAAAGAATGTGTGTATAATAGTAAAGTTAGCGATAACAGTTCTAATAGCACGCACCCCACCCTCACTGATATTATTTCTTTTTGCTCTGATAATAACATAGAAAATTTTGATTGTGAGTATTTTTATGATTATTATGAAGCAAATGGTTGGGTTGATATGAATGGTAATAAAATAAAAAATTGGAAATCAAAAATTAAAACTTGGTATAAGAAAGATGTAAAAAATGAAGAATTAAAGCAAAATACAAGCAAAAATAAATATGAAGTTATTGATGGAATAACTTACAAGAACGGGAAGCGATTGTTATGATAAAAATTTGTAGAGATAATAGAATTGAAATTGAAAATGAATTTCTTGCATTACTTTTGAATAAAAATGATTTGTTTAATATTATACAAGTTAGACCAAATTGGTTGTGTATAAAAGAAAATAGGAAGTTATTAGAATACTGCATTGAATGTTTTAATGAATGTGGAATAATCAAACCTGATAAAATTTATGAAAAACACAAAGATTTTAATATTGAGTATTTTACAGATATTTATTTGAATGTATTTTATTATAATGACGCTTGGAAAGAACAATTAAAACTTGCAGAAGAAAGCATTGTCAAATATTATAAAGAAGATATTATTAAGATGTTAAATGAGAAGTTAAAAAATGATGAGATTAAGTATGATGAATTTATGGCAAAAATGAAGCAACTTGATGATATACAACTTACAGAAAATGTTTTATCATTGACAAAACGTGAGATTTTTGAAAACATAAACGTTGATAATAGCAAGATTATTTTTAAAGATTACCCCAAGTTGAATAACTTTTTACAATTGGTGCAAGGCGATTTCTTGATAATTGGTGCGACCACTGGTGCTGGTAAATCTGGGTTTATGCTTAATTTAATGAATCAGTTAATGTTAGACTACCAATGTATTTATTTCAATATGGAAATGAGTAAAAGCACAATTTATAAGAGGCTTGTTTCTATTAATGCTGATATTCCTATTAAGTATATTAATGAACCTGAAACAGACTTTCAAAAGAAAAAAATTGATAATTCAATGGAAATTTTAGAAAAGGCTAATTTAATTGTGGAACATAAAGCGAACGATATTAAACAAATTAGAAGTGTGGTGGCTAAGTTAAAAGATAAAAATAGGCACACGATATTGTTTATAGACCACTTAGGACTAACTAAAGTTGATGGCACAAAAAGTTTATACGAACAAGCAACCGAAGTTGCTAAACAACTAAGACAGATGTGTTTGGAGTATGATTGTACAATTATATCAGCGAGTCAATTGAATAGAAGTGCGTATCAAAGTGAAGAACCTACATTATCGATGTTAAAAGATAGTGGCGAGTTAGAAAACAGTGCTAGCAAGGTTATTTTGATGTATAGAGATAAAGAAAGCAATAAAGATAGCGAAATCGTGGGAATGAATATTGAAATTGTTAAAAATAGAGATGGATTTTGTGGAAATGTTGAGATGGAATACGACAAAAGCAAACAAATCTTTAAAGAAAAGAGGTTATATTAATGTTTTATATGAATATTTATGATAATACAACTGGTAAGGCGTGGCGTGAAGAATTTGAAAAATGGGGGGATTTTTATAAAAGATATTGTAAGTTAAAGTATAGTAAGAAATTATGGGTGTTATCTCATAGCAAGTTAGATTAAGGAGTTGATTATTTTATAAAATTATGTTATAATTAATATGTCCAGATAGAATAAGAGCATTTGTTGATGGGTAGGACTATCTGGACAATAAAACCTACTTATCAACAAGTGCTTTTGTTTTGTCTACGATAGAAAGTAGGTAATTTTATGAAAGAAAAAAAGTATTGCAAAAATTGTGGAAAGGAAATAATTAACTATTGCAAAGTTTATTGTAGTCAAAAGTGTTATTTTGATTATAAACATAAAAATCAATATTCATATAATAATTTGTATAGAAGATATATGGATATGAAAGGAAGATGTTACAGAAAAAGTAATTGTAACTATAAACATTATGGTGCTAGGGGTATCAAAGTGTGTGATGAGTGGTTAGGCAAAGATGGCTATAAAAATTTTGAAAAGTGGTCTTTAGAAAATGGCTATAAAAAGGAATTGTCATTAGATAAAATTGATAATAATGGTAATTATAGTCCAGATAATTGTAGATGGACTACAAAAAGAATACAAAATATAAATAAAAGACCTGGCACACCAAATACAAGTGGTTTTGTAGGTGTTAGAGTACATAATTGTAAAAATAGATATTATGGAAGTGTGAAAATAAATGATAAAGCACATTATACTGGAATGTCTGATGATATAATTATTGCTGCAATTATGAGAAATAATTACATAATAGATAATCATTTAGATAATGAACTAAACGATTTATCAAAATATGCTGATAAATATGATATGGAGGTTAGATATGTCCCAAAAAGAAAAAATATATGAGCTTGATACTAGAAATCAAAAAGATAGTTATGTTACTGATTATTTTGATAAACATAATATTAAATGGATTCGCAACAAACTATATTCTGGAGATGTTAAATTATTAAATGACACAAGAGTTATAATTGATTTAAAAGCAAATTTAGAAGAAATAGCACATAATTTATGTAATACTCAAGAACATTTGCGTATTCATAAGGAAATAGACAGAGCTAGAGAAATTCAATGTGAAGAATTTATTTTTTTGATAAAAGAAGATAAAATAAAAAGTATAGAGGATTTGCAAAATTGGTCTAGCAAGAGAACTAAAGTAAAGGGTAGCACATTGCTAAAGGCTATGACGACAATGTCAAAAAAATATGGTGTTAAGTTTATTATTGTGCCAAAAAAAGAGATGGGGGCTAAAATAATTAAGTTGTTGGGAGGTAAAGTATGAGTTGGTTAATATCAATTGGAATATTCATTTTAATAATTGGATTAATGATAGGATTTATTCTTTTACTTTTTCATTTTGGTTTAGAAGAATACTTTTTAACATTATCAGTGATTATTTTATTATTATTTTTGGCAATTTTATTTGTCAATTTAATACATTTAGTTATTTTTGATTAAAAAACAATTGAAATATCCTAAAAAATATGTTATAATTTATTTGTTGAGTAGCAAAGGAGAATTTATATGAGTATATTGGTTGCTACTCAACATATAACCAATATATTCATATAAGTTCTCTTTTGTTTTACTCCAAAAGGAGGAATTTATGGAAAAAGAAATTATTGAATATATAAAACGATTGGAAAAAAGAATAGAAATATTGGAGTATAAATTAGAAAAGGAGTGATGACCTATGGAATTATGGATACGTTCGCAAGATAAAATGAATTGTGAATATTGTAAAAATGATGGATACGAAACGCCCAATAAATCTATAATTTCAAAAAGTTTAAAGAAAAATGAAATTGATGTTGATTTAAGTTTAAATGTAGAAAAACAAAGTTTATGCTTATGGGCTGATAATTTATTGCTTTATGGGAAAGATGATTGGTTTGCAACATCAGACCAATATACTTTAAAAAAAATAAATTATTGCCCTATGTGTGGTAGAAAGTTAAGGAGATGATAAAGTGAGTGCTAAAGAAATGCTTTATAAATTGAGATATATAGAAGATAAAGAACCAAGATTTTCATCTTTAAAAAGTTATACTAAATATTGTAAAGATGGTTGTTGCAGATTAAATGATTTATCGTTTTATCAAAATGGCTTTGATATTGACGAATGTTTTATATCTTATGATTTATTACAAGCCATAAACAAACAAGTAGAGGAATTGAGGGGTGGTAATAATGAAAAATAAACAGATAGAAGATATATTAAAAAACATAAAATATGCTATTGATGAAGATGATTATTGGAAAGTAACAAAAGAAACTTTAATACTATTATTATCATACATAGAACAACTAGAAAAAGAAAATAAAATATTAAGAGAAAATGCAGAACATAATGATAAAGTAGTTGATAAAGTAAATTGGGAAATAAATATTTTAAAACATAATAGAGATAAAGCAATTGATAAATTATATTGTTGGGGAGAAGTATTAAACTCTGAGTTTCAAAAAGAAATGTTAAATATATTAAAAGGTGGTAGTGATGACTAAAGAAGAACATAGTGTTTATGCAATTAAATTTTATACCATGCAAAAACAAATTGATGATTTAGAAAAAGAAAACCAACAATTAAAAGAAAATTACGATAGAATTTATAATGAAAATTGTAAATTGAGAGAGGAACATAATATAACGGATATTAGTTTATTAGATGAAAACCAACAATTAAAGAAACAAAAAGATGATGTTGTTGCAAGAATAAATTTTTATGAATTAACCGAATGGGGGTTAAACGGACATAACGCATTGGAAGAATTAAAAAGAATGTTAGGTGAAATAGATGATTAGTATTATTTGTGCAATTATAGGTGGTATAGTAGGAGCAATATTTACTAGTTGGTTGTTAGATAGGTAGGTGAAATAGATGATTGATTTTATGAGTAATCAAGATAAGCAATTACATAGTTATTTCTTATTCCAAAATCCTAAATTAAGATTTTGGAAAGATAGACATTTAAGAAAATTAAAAAGATTGATAGAAAAAAGATACAATAATAGATATTATTTTATGCCTGATTTAGATTTAGAAATCGAATTTCAAAAAAGATTGTGTGGAATAAGGTAGGTGAAATAGAATGATTATAGAAAACATTACTAACAAAGGGATTAGTTTAGATAGAAATGGTCAATCAATGCAAAGAGAAGTATATGAAAAAGAAATAGTTAAATTACAATCCAACTGGAATAGTTTAAGAGAGTGGTTAGAAAAACAAATTAGCAATGATTTAGATGGGATATTTAGTTATAGTGGAAGACAATGTAAAGAAACATTAGATAAAATGAACGAATTAGAAAATTTGCAAAATAAATAATTCTATGTTATAATTATATCGTGCAATCGCACTATACCCCTTTTTATTCTTTTTGAATGGGAAATAAGCCTCCTGTTCTTTTTTATTTGCAAAATATTAACTCTTATGTTATAATTACTTTAGAATTAAAAGCGAGGGTTGATAATGAAATTTGAACTATATCCAAACATAAAATTTGATGAATTTATCGAAAATTGCGAGGTGTTAAGAACTCAATATACGGAGTTACTAACGCCTTTTTTTAATGTTAAAGCCATACGTTGCTGGAAGAAAATGATTTATTCACTAAATTTTGCATATTGGAAACGAGACAAGATTTGGGAATATCTTAATCTTGACATCGAATTGGAAGAATTAATTGAAATGAAAAATAAATAAAATCATCAATTAGACAATTGTTTTAAAAAATGTTATAATTTATTTGAAAATTCAACACGAAAGCAGGTGATAATTGCGTGGCAAGAGAAGATAATTTGATACCTCAAGCCCATGTGTTAACACTCGAAGAACAGTCGAGAGCTGGTAAAGCCTCTGGAGAAGCGAGAAGAAAGAAAGCCACTATGTTATCAGTACTTGAGAAAATGCTAGACGAAGTGCCAGTTAAAGACAATGAGGGTGGTTTGACAAACCGAGAATTAGCAACGTTGGGGTTAATCAAAGGAGCCAATCAAGGCATTGCTAAAAACTATGAAATAATACAAGATTTGATGTCTAAAAAAGAGCGAAAAGACGAAGAACATAATATTTATGTTGAACTACCAGCCAAAGACATAGCAAGCCAGTTTGCCGATATATACCGAGCCATAATTGACCGAGACTATCGAGAATACTATTTAGAGGGTGGACGTGGTAGTACTAAATCATCATTTATAAGCGAGGCTATAATAGTGTTATTAGAGAATAATCCTAAAATGTGTGCTGTCGTACTTCGTAAGGTAAAAGACACACTAAAAGATAGTGTATACGCCCAAATAGAGTGGGCTATTGATACGCTTAGCGAAGTATATCCACATATTAAAAATGATTATAAATTGACTAAGTCACCACTTGAAATAACAAAGATATCCACAGGACAAAAGATATATTTTCGTGGTGCTGATGACTATGGTAAGATTAAATCATTAAAGCCTCCAAAAGATATGTATGTTGGAATAACGTGGTATGAAGAGTTTGACCAGTTTGCTGGCATGATGGAGATTCGTAAAATTAATCAATCACTTATTCGTGGTGGCGATGATTTTATTCAATTTTATTCATACAATACACCAGCAAGTAGCCAGCACTTTGTTAATATTGAAAAAATAGTTCCAAAAGAAAGCAGATTAGTGCATTTAAGCGATTATAGGACAGTTCCTAAAAAATGGCTAGGGCAAGCGTTTATTGATGAGGCCGAGTTCTTAAAAGATGTTAACGAAAAGTTGTATCGCAATGAATATCTTGGAGAGATGACGGGTGTTGGTGGTAATGTATTTGAAAATGTAGAATTGAGAGAGATAACTGATGAAGAAATAAATACATTTGATTTTATTTATCAAGGGCTTGACTTTGGCTGGTTTCCAGACCCTCTAGCATGGACTAAATGTTGTTATAATCCATCACAAAGGACTTTGTATATATTTGATGAGTTCGTGGTTAATAAGATGAGTAATGCTGATGTATGGCAACACTTAAAAGAAGACAAAGGTGTAACCGAAGATGACTTAATTATTGCTGATAGTGCAGAACCTAAATCAATAGGAGATTTTAGAGCCTATGGTTGCATGATGAAGGGTGCTGAAAAAGGTGCAGGCAGTGTTGAATATTCAATGAAGTGGTTATCATCGCTTGCTAAGATAGTAATTGACCCACACAGATGTCCAACTTCGGCACAGGAATTTAGCACGTATGAATATCAGCAAGATAAAGATGGCAATTATATTAGTGGTTATGTTGATGCTGACAACCATTGCATCGACGCTACACGCTATGCACTTAATCTAATTTGGAAAAAGAAAGGACAATGATAAATGTTTAAAAATGTAATACAATATGTTTTAAATTTTTTATTTAAAACGAATACACAAACAACTAAAAAAGAAATAGACGACAATAGCAAGTATGCTAAATTATACGAAAGCATTGATGATATTAACTTTAGTGCAATATTTAGTAATAAACTTGCTAATTACACAATAAGCGATAGTACAATGAATATTGAGGGGGATAATGCGAGGGTTGACTTATTAAATAAAACAGGTCAATCAATGTGGAAAAAAGGAAAGAAAATAGTATCAATGGCGTTTGGCTATGGTGGTGTTATAATCGTACCATATGTTAAGGGTGGCAAGATATACTATAACCTAGTTCCACAAGATAGATTAACAATTGACGAGACTGATGGGGAGTTAATAACAGGTGCAACTGTATTAGCAGAAAAGAAGGTAATTAGCGGAACAATATCACAAACAACATATTTGCGTTGGACTAATTACAAAGTTGAAAATGGCAATATGGTTATCACACAGCAATTTAGTGATGACAAAGGTAATAAAATACCAGCACCTGAATTTTGGAAAGATATACAAGAAGTTAGGACTATTACAAACGTTGATAGAGTGTTGTTTGGTTATATTAAATCACCAATAAATAATCGTAAGGCAAATGATAAGTATGGTGTTCCAATTACTTATGGTTGTGACGCAACTATTATGGAAATAAAAGAAACGATGAAACAATTAATCCGTGAATATGAATTAAAAGAATGTTTTGTTGGTGCAGATGTAACTATGTTTAACGGCAAAAATGCCCTTCCTAGCAACGGTTTATTTAAAAAGATAGATAGTACTAGTGATGACTTTTTCGAAGTATTTGACCCACAATTTAGGGATTATACAACGAGATTGCAAGAGCTTTACAAAAGATTAGAACACGAGATAGGAACAAGTTACGGAATATTGAGCGAGGTTGATAGCCAGCAAGCAACAGCAACCGAGATTAAAAGAAGTATGTATGATACATTTACAATATGTGATGATATGCGTAGCAATATTGAAAAAGGTATGGAGGATTTCTTTTATGCTTGTAACGTGTTAGCAAATGCCTTTAATTTATCACCACAAGGAGAATATCAATTAAGTTTCGATTGGAGTTATTCATTGCTTGAAGATACTGCAACTGAATGGTCACAACTTACATATGGACTTACAAAAGGAGTAGTCAAAGAAGTTGAAATAAGACAGTGGTTATTCCCAGACGAAACACTAGAAGAAAGCCAAAAGGCAATTGATGAGATTAAAGAGGAACAACCTAGCGTTGATGATTTGTTGGGAATACGTGGAGGTGAAGAATAATGAAGATTATAGTTAATCCACATAAAATTGAAATTGTAAAAGAACCAGTAAATGAAAGAGAAATAGATATTACAAAGTGTGAGTTTGAATTTGCTGATGAAATAACTAATGACTATGTTAAAGAGGCATATTTTACATTCAACGGAACTAGCTATAAAGAAATAATAGTTAACAATGAATGTTCTATTCCTAGCGAGGTGTTAGCAAAAAAAGGACAGGTTGAAATTGGTGTAGTTGCTTTCTTGGTAGAAAACGAAGAAGAAATAAAAAGATACAATCCAAGTCCTGCATATTTTAATACATGGTTAGGAAGTTTAAAAGATAATGCAGAAAATAGCGAGCCAATAACACCAAGCGAGATGGAACAGTTCGAACAAGCTTTAAATGATGATTTGAATGCAATTGATACAGCAATTAAAAATACCGAAAAACTTGATGTTGATGTAGAAAAAGTAGAAACAACGACAACTGTTACTATTACTAAACAAAATGGAATCACAAAGAGTGTAGACATTTTAGACGGTGCAAAAGGAGATAAAGGAGAACAAGGATATACTCCACAAAAAGGAATTGACTATTATACAAATTCCGATAAAGCAGAAATAGAAGCTGATTTAAGAAATGAATTATCAAGTATGATACCAGATGTAAGTAATTTTATTACTGCAACTGTAAACAATCTTGTGAACTATTATTTAAAGACAGATGTATACAATAAAGATGAAATTAATGCATTAATATCAACATCAAAAACTGGAATATTTGAAGTTGTATCAGAACTTCCAACTCCAAGTTTACAAACATTAAATACAATATATTTAGTACCAAGCAATAATCCTAAAACACAAAATGTTAAAGATGAATATTTAACAATTCCAATAAATGATGGATATGGATGGGAAAATATTGGAAGTACATCAATAGATTTATCGGGATATGCGACAGAAACTTGGGTAAATAGTCAAATAAGCGATTTTTTGACAGATACAGAAATACAACAATTAATTAATACAGCAGTAAATGCAAAATACACAAAACCGTTGACAGGTATTCCAAAAACTGATTTAGTAAGTACTGTACAAACAAGCTTAGATAAAGCAGATACAGCAATTCAAGCATCAAATTTTGTGTACGATAGTGTGACGGAAACATTGAGTATAACTATATAGGAGGTGGAGTATGGCATTAAATTTGAATGGAAATTCTCCTAAAAAAATATTATTTAATGGATTAAACGTAGCGAAAGTTTTATTTAATGGAGTAGTAGTTTGGATAGCTAAAATACTTCAATTCCTTTCAGGCTATCCACTAACCTTAGAAAACAGTACAGGAGAAAATCTAGTTGATTATAAAATATATGGAAATCAAGACCCAGAAGCAATAATACTTCCAGATGAATATGTAAGATTGGATTACATAGAAAGTACAGGTACACAGTATATTAATACAGGATTTAAGCCAAACCCAAAAACTACGAGGGTTGAAACAACATTTCAAGTAACTGATAATACTAAAATAAATCAAAGATTGTTTGGAGCTAGAAAGAACTACAGTGATGTGAAGACAATGTGTAATATATTTTGGAACTCTCAACAAATGAGAAACGCTTTTAGAGTTGATTGGGTCGGAAACGTAAGTACTGTAAGTTCTAAATTTAGTCTAAATACTGATATAACAATGATTTGCGAGAACAATATAGTTACAATTAATAGCTTAAAATATAAGAGTTCTACGGATAAAAGTACAACATATCTTGATTATGAATTTTATATTAATGTTTTTTTTGATGCTGGAAATACAACTTCTGTACAATCCCCTGCATATGTAAAATGGAAAACATTTAAAATATATGATGACGGTACTCTAGTAAGAGATTTCATACCATGTAAAAATGCAGAAGGAATAGCAGGACTATATGATTTAGTAGAAAACAAATTTTATAGTAATAGTGGTATAGGGGATTTTGTAGCAGGAAGAGAAATAACAACGAAAGTTGGAAAAGTTGGAGATGAATACTATAAAGCAGGGGAACAATTGTATAAAATTCCAATAAAAGTATCAAATGATACTGAAACAGAGTATGAAATATATCTTAATAAACCATTAGGCAAAATAGAAGAAAATGCAGACTATATAGACTTTGAAAATCAGGAAGTAGCATATTATGATTATTTAACAGATACATACACAAAAGAAAATATTGAATTGCCTGAAATACCAACTCAAGAAGGAACTAACATAATAACGGTAGAAACCTCATTGAAACCAAGCAAAATGGATATAAAATATTACAAAAAAGGAGTATAAATTTAGTTAGCAATAAGGATAAAAGAAAAAAAATAGAAACTAAAGAAAGGAGTTATTCCTATGTTCAATGAAGAAAGAGAAAATGTACTAATCGAACGATTAGTTCGTAGGCAAGAAAAAGCCAACGAACAAATATTAAAAGAATTAGGCAAGGTGCTAGGAGAAATAGGACAACTAACTCCTAGCGAAGCCTACACAATAGGGCAACAACTTAAATATGGTGAGAGTTTACAAAAAATAATTAGAATACTATCTCAAACATCACAATTAACCGAAGTTGAAATATATCAAATGTTAGAGGGAGAGGCTAGGCATAATCTAGCCTTTTCTAAAAAATATTTTAAAGCAAGAAAAATTGACTTTATTCCATATGAAAGTAATTTACCATTGCAAAATTTAGTTGAGGAAGTAAGCCTAGCAACGATTGGTAATTATAGAAATATATCTAACACGCTAGGCTTAACATTCCTAGATAGCAACAATAACAAAGTTACAAAAAGCATAACACAGGCTTACAATGAAATTGTTGACAATGCTATTCTTAATGTAAGTACAGGTAAACAATCATTTCAACAAGAATTAGAAAGGCAACTAAAGACGATAGGTAAAAATGGCGTACAATCAATTGAATATGAAAGTGGTAGACATAGAAGAATAGACAGTGCTTTAAGAATGAATTTACAAGATGGACTATCACAATTAGCGATAGCACAACAAGAGATTGTCGGAGGTCAATTTGGTTATAATATGGTTGAAGTAACACACCATGTAAATGCTGCACCAGACCATATTGATAGCATAGATGGTAAGCAATTTGCTATGATAGATATATTAAGACAACAAATATTAAATGGCATTGAAAAAGATATAAAATTAACTGATATTGTAGGCAATAGAGTTAAGGTTAAAGGTGTATGGTATGATGACTTTAATACAATAAATGAGAGTTTAGAAAGACACGTTGGAACTTTAAATTGTAGACACACCACAATGACTGGAATATTAGGGATAGATAAGCCTAGATATTCTCAAGAAGAATTAGAAAGAGATAAGGAAAACAATTTAAAAGGAATAGACTTTGATGGCAAACATTATACTCTTTACGAAGCTTCTCAGCTTCAACGCAGGCTCGAACTTGAAATAAGAAGGAATCGAGAAACCGAAGTAATAGCAAAAGCAAGTGGTGAAAGTGGTAAACAATTATTAGAAGATACAAGAGCCACGATTAATCAATTATTTAATAAATACCACGAATTATCTAAAATATCAGGATTGCCTACTAAATTAGAACGAACTAGATTGTTGACTAAATAATTAATGTTTGATATAATTAAGTCCATAGGAAAAAGTGTATAACATTTATCCTTGCAATACGCAGAATCTCTTTGAGACATATGCGACCCGTGTTTGACTAAAGGTCAGCGTGCTATCTTTTATAGGTAGCATTGAGTAGATATAAAAAAACGCTACATCTGAGTAGGCTGAAAAAGTTAGGCGTGCCGAACGGGAGGGGTAAAGACTTAGTATCTATTCAATGGTGCTTATAAAAGCACTAAAAAGAGAACTTCGGCTCAATATTATGTGTGAACGCAGAAATGCGTTCTTTTTTATTTTTTTGTAAAACTTTTAAAAAATTTATTGACACATTAATATATTAATGTTAATATATAATTGTAAGAGAAAAGGAGAGGTTAAAATGAAAAAAAGAAGATATTTGAAAAAGTGGGTTGAGGTTGTATTAGCAATGGTGTTGTTAATATCATTAATGGTGTTAGGTGGAGAAAGTGAAACATGCTTTTTAACAAGCAAAATCGTGGCTATGGGAGCACTTTTAGCAAGTGGGTATATTTTATTTAAGTATAGTAAAATTGAAGAATAGAATATTTATTTAAGGAGGAAATATGAAAAAAGTAAATATAATATATAGAGAACCAGTAGAAGCAGAATATAAAGAATTAAATGTATATGATGATTTAGACGATTATTTAAAAGACTATAATTGCGGCGAAGATTTTACAAGAATAGGAATTGGAGAATGGGAAAAATTAAATACTAATGAAGGAATATTTTATTCATTTAATGGTTATTATGATGATTGTTTTTTAACTGAAAAATGTTATAAACAACTTTTAAATTATTGCAAAAAAACTTATAAAATATATGAGCGTGATTTATTTAGAACTCAAAGAAATAGTAACACAAGGTTTACAGGGGAATTAAGTTCTATTGATGAAGTTATTAAATATATGAAAGATGAAAAGCAAAGTTGGCTACCACAAATTTGTGAAGAAATTGATGAAGATATTGAAGAATTAAATAAAAAAATCAATGAAATAAAAGCCAAAATTAATAATTTAGAAAATGATAAAAAGCAACTTTATGATGAAGATTATTTAAAATCTAAAATAAAAGTAGAATATACATTTGATAGTCAATACTATAAATCAATTAGAAACAATTTATTTAAAAGTGAGGTGGAATGAAATGAATGAATTAGAAAAAGCATATGAAGAAATAGAAAGGTGGCACTTTTATTCTAATCAAGAAGGATTTGTTTACGAAGAAGAAATATCATATTTAGATTATGTAAAAAAATATATAAACAATTTACAATCCAAAATAGACAAGGTTAATAGAATATTAAATGCAAATACTCATGTCGAAAACATTTATCATGCTTTATGTAATTTATTTGATGAAAAATATCAATATGAAATAGATAACGAAGAACTTAATGATATTTTAAAGGAGGATAAATAATATGAAAATGACTTTATTTGAATTATTAAAAATGATAAAAGAAGGTAATAAGCCTAAAAGATTTATATGGAGAAATACATTATGGTATTTAGGAGAAAATGATATAGAACATTATTATGCATATAATAATGAGCGACAATTTAGTTATATAGATTTTGAGTGGTTAGATGAAGAAATAGAAATTTTGGAAGGTGATAAATAATGCCAAAATTAGCAAAATTATATTATTTCAATTCAAAAGGCGAACGAAAGATAAATTGTTACAACGTGCAAATACCTAAACGAATCGTAAACGAAACAGATATAGGTGATAGCAACATAAAAGTATATGCAGAAAATAATAAAATAATAATTGAAAGGAATTAATTATGAAAAAAATATTAGGATTCTTATTAGGGGTGATTATTGGATTATGTATAATGATACCTGTTATTAATTTAAAGAAAGATTATGACAAGTTAAAAAAAGAAAATGATAATCTAAAACAAGAAATAATAGATTACAAATGGCAAATAGAACAAGTGCCATACATTATAGATTATTGGTGTCAAGGTGAATAAAATGATAAAAATAATAAATAAAACCGACTTGTATTTTCAAGAGTTGGGAGAAATAATCGATAATATTCAGTGGGATAATCGGGGAGATACTAATTATGTAGGCAAAATAGATTTTATTAGAATTAAATATAAAAGGAAATTTATTAATATCCAAATAAAATATTTAAAAAAATCAGTTGAATGGAGATTTGATTTTGATAATTAAAAAGGACAATTTGTTCTTTTTTTTAATTTGTAGTATAATTTCTTTGGTAAGGGTATTGGAAAGGCTAAATATGTGGAACACAATAATTAATACAACTATCACAATAATTGTTAGCAGTACTTTAGGTTATTGTGTGAGAGTGATAAAGAATTATAAAAAGAAGTTAGAAGATAGTAAGAAAAATGAAAGCATACAAAATATGGCGTTATTAACACTTTTAAAAAATAATTTAATAAATACATATTTTGTATATAATGAATTGAAGCAAATACCAGACTACACTTACCAAGGGTTCTTAGATACTTTAGCAGTATATGAGAGTCTAGGTGGCGATGGTTTTTTACATACTATTGCTAAAAAGATGGAGGACTGGGAGATAATAAAAACTGATGTTTTAATAAAATAGGAGGGGTAAAATGGAGAATAAAGAAGTAGTAATGATTCCGTTCGTGGCTCACGAAAGTGCTATGAATAGAATGGAACGAGCTAACAAAAGATTATGGGTAGTTATTCTTGTTATGTTTATTGGTATGTTGATATATTTCTTATTACCTACTGAAGTAGTAGAAGAAAACACGCAAGATATAGATAACATAAATAGTAGTGAAATTCATCAATCAATAGGAGAATAATTGTGGCAAGAGCTACTCAAACTAAAAGAAGAACTATTAGAAGAAACCACAGAAGAACAAGAAGAAAAAAATAATGGCTCAGGCAAGACCTAAAATTACTGATGAATTAAAATCACTTTCTAATACCAAATGGGAACATATCATTGACAACTATATCAAAAGCGAAACTGATAGAAAGATAGCCAAAATGTATTATCTAAATGGTTTGCCACAGGCAGATATTGGAGCCGAACTAGGATATTCAAGAAGTGCTATCAAAAGAAGATTACCAAAGATTTTAAATATAATTGAAAAGAATACCAAAAATGAACCATAAACGAACCACATGGTTCTTTTTTTTGTGTCATAATTTAATCAGAAAGGAGACAAGTGTATATGATAAATCGTGATAAAAAGCATTTATTGTATTGTCTCCTTTTACTTATTTAAAAAGGAGAATTGATATGAAAGATATAGATGAGATGTTTAAAGATATATTAGGTAAAAAAGAACAAGAAATAAATTTATTTAATGATGACAATTCTTGGTTAATATCATTATTAATATTAATTTTAATTAGTATGCCAAACAATAACGAACAACCAATTATAAATATATATTTAGGAGATGAGTAATATGTATGGATATCCAAATATAGCAAATAATTATAATCCACAGCCTAGCATAGATAGAATTAATAGTCAAATGGCTGAATTAGAAAAAATGAAACAACAACTACAACAACCAATTCAGCAACCACAAATGCCTACTAATTTAACACAAAATTTTCAATTAACACCCACAAATAGAGAAGTAATAAAATACGCAAGTTCAATTGATGAGGTTAATAGAGATATGGTTATTGGTGATACACCTTATTTTAGCAAGGATATGTCAGTCGTATGGATAAAGAATACCAAAGGAGATATTAAAACATATGAATTAAATGAGATAATTCCAAAAGATAGTAAAGATTTAATGATAGAAAGTTTGCAAATGGAATTAAATGAATTAAGAGGGAGGTTAAGCAATGAACAATATGCTACAAATGATGATGAACAACTTAATGAGACAAGCACCCCAAAAGATGATGGGACAACTAGAGCAACAACTCAAAAGAGTAAACCCACAAGCGTTTCAAGAGTTTCAACAAGCAAGACAAAATAATGTAGACCCACAACAATATTTAAACAAAATAACAGGTGGTTTTAACCAACAACAACAACAAGAATGGAACAGCATGATGAATGGTTTAAACAACCAACAAAATGATATCAACACTCAAAATTAGTGTTTGATATAAATATTTAAAAAGAAAAGAGGTGAAACAATGAACGGAAGTAATGGTATAGTTCCAACAGTAGATTTAGCAACCAATAACAATAATGGCTATGCTTATCCAGTAATGCCTGCTTATGGTTTTGGTGGATATGGAAATAGTGGTTTTGGTTTTGGTGGTGATGGAATTTGGGCAATCGTTTTAGTCGCTTTATTATTCGGAAACGGATTTGGTGGCTGGGGTGGTTTTGGAGGCTTCGGTGGAGGCTTTGGAGCAACTGATGGTGGCTTATTAGGATATGCAATTGGTAATAATGCAACTAAGAGTGATTTATCTGATGGATTATTAGGACTACAAACTAGTAACAAAATAGATAACTTATCAACTCAAGTGTCAGACGGATTTTCTAATACTGCTACTAATTTGTGTAATGTTAGAAGTGATATTTTAACAGGAAATATGTCTTTATCTAATCAAATATTAGATAGTAAATATGCAAATGCTATTGGTGATTGTAATATCCAAAGAGATATTTTATCACAAACTAACGAGCTAAACACTAACCTATTAACTACTCAATTAAATGCACAAGCACAACTTGATAAATGTTGCTGCGATTTACGTGCTGAAGGATTGGCTAACACTCAAAAAATCTTAGACGCTATTAATACTAATACTATCCAAGATTTAAGAGATAAATTAGCAACTGCTAACAATCAATTAAGCGACCAAGCAGTAATTTCAGCCGTAAGACCATACCCAGTTCCAAGTTACCTAGTATCTAGTCCATATTCAAGCATTTACAATGGTTGGAGCAATGGATTCTATGGTAATGGTTTCTTTGGAAACACAATAGTTTAATAGCATAATGTCAATAGACAATCTCAATATGAGAACTTGCTAATTTAAAAACGTGTATTTGCACGTAATTAAGAATAGGCAAGTGCCTGTTCTTTTTAATTATGAAAGGAATAACAAAATGATAGAAAAAATAAATATAAAAATTAATGAAGAAATTGAAAAACAATTGAAAAAAGAAAATTTAACTCTTGAAGATTTAAAATATTTAATTGAAATAAAAAATTCGTTGAAGATGGAAAAAAAATTTGATGAAATAGATTTATCTAACGGAGGTTTTGTTCCAATTGATATAAAAGAGTAATTTGAAAGGAGAGATATAATGATACAAAGTTTACAAGAACAAGAATTAGTTTTAACTTCTAATACTGCACCAATAACTTTTGCTGATACTGATTTAAGAACTGCAAGTGCAAATTGCTTCAATGGGTGGCTAAATCATAACGAAGGTTCGGCTCAATTTAACATAGTTGCTGGAGGTATTTACGAAATAGATTTTAATGCTAATGTAACAAGTGCAACTGCTGGTGCTATTGCCTTTGGCATATTTACTGATGGTGTTAAATTAAATGGTGGTGAAGCAGATACAGTTATAGCAACTGCTGGTGATTATAACAACATTTCTATTCATAAATACGTAAGAGTATGTGGTAGAGGTAATGTTACTGTTACTATAAATAGTTTACCAACCGTAACATATAATGGTGGTGCAACACCAATTGTAACTGACACTCAAATACCTATTGTTAAAAATGCAAATATTTCGATAAAACGCTACGCCTGAATGTTAACTTTTTATTAAAAGTATGGTATAATAAAGTTGGGAGATGATATTATGCCAAAAACAAATTATATTGGTCAAAAATATGGTTATATAGAAATATTAGAAAAAACTAGCAAAAGGAAGGACAATTATATTGTTTATAAATGTAAATGCCATAAATGTGGGAAAATAGTAGAAAAAACATTAGAGCATCATACTATAACTTGTGGTTGTTATGATAGACACCACAATAACTTTTATAAAAATGGATTATCTGGAACAAAATTAAGATATATTTATGCTAATATGAAAGAAAGATGTTATAATCCTAAAAATAAAAGTTATAAGCATTATGGTAAAAGAGGAATTATAATATGTAATGAATGGTTAAGTGATTTTGAAAACTTCTATAATTGGGCTATTGCAAATGGTTATAAAGACAATTTAACAATAGAAAGAATAGATGTTAATGGGAATTATGAACCAAAAAATTGTAAATGGGCTGATTATTATGAACAAATGAATAACAGAACAAATACAATAAAATTAACATATAATGGAACAACAAAAGCTTTAACACAGTGGGCTAGGGAATATAATATTGAAATATCAACTTTAAGGTCAAGAATAAGTCGTGGATGGTCTGTTGAAAGAGCCTTAAATGAAAAAACACACTTGAATTATAAAGGAAAGAAGCATAATGAATAACACTGCAAATAACTTGTCTTTATTATTACAAGCATTAAGTTTAGAAATATTATTTAGAGACTATAACAATAGTGATTTAATGCAGGAACTACAAAGACAAGATACTGAATATTTTGAAAAGATTATAAAAAATCAAGAAGAAATATTGAAAATCCTTAAAGGAAAGGAGGATAACAATGCACGAAAAGTTAGAGAAGAAAACTGAGGAAAGCATAAATAAAATATTAGAAGAAGGACTAAATACAAATAATTTAGACCATTTGTATAAACTAACAAAGATTAATAAAATGGCAAAGGAGGAAGAAAATATGAATAATTATGGAAACTATGGTGGAAGAAGAGCAGGATACGATTCTTATGGGCGTGATAGTTATGGAGAATACGGAAATTATGGACGTGATAGCTATGGTAGACGTGGGCGTGATATGAGATATCGTGGAGATGATTACATGGACAGAATGTCAAATGAATATGGCAGATACATGGAGTCAAGAGAAAGATACGGAGCAGGAGAAGAAACTGAAAAAGCATTTCATTTTATGACAAAAGCATTGGGAGAATATTTAGATTTCTTACATGAGGAAGCAGACACACCACAAAAGAAACAAATGCTTAATGAAACATTACAAAGAAGTATGAGATAGTATGAGATATTATTTTTATAATGCTAATAGTCATAATAATTTTATTGATGACTGTTTTCCTAGAGCATATTCGATTGTAATGGATATAACTTGGAAAGAAGCATATAAAGAATTATGCAAAAGTGCAATGGAACAAGGTTATATGATGGATAGTGCTATTTTTGTAAGGAATTTTTTAGATAAAAAGTTTAAAAAAATACCTTACAATGAGATATACATAGGAGAGTTTGCTGAAAATCATCCTGTTGGAAAATATTTAATAACTACTAATAATCATATAACAGCGTGTGTTAATGGCTATGTAATAGACACGTGGGATTGCACTAATAAAAAAATTGAATATATTTGGAAAATATGATATAATATTTATAGAGGAGTACCACAACTGCTCCTCTAATACTTTGTTGTGGGAGGTATTTTTATTATGAACAAAGAAGATAAAAAAAGATTAATTATTATAAGGCATAGCATGTATTGTAGATGCTATTATCCTACTACTAATGGCTATCAAAGATATGGTGGTAGAGGAATAAAAATGTGTGATGAATGGATAAAAAAACCTCAAAGTTTTTATGATTGGGCTATTAGCAACGGTTATAAAAAAGATTTAACATTAGATAGAATAGATGTAAATGGAAATTATGAACCATCTAATTGTAGATGGGCAACTAAAGAAGAACAAGATAATAATAGGAGAACAAATAGAAAAATAACTTATAAAGGTGAAACAAAAACTTTATCACAATGGGCTAGAAAATATAATATTAATACAACAACTTTAAGTGATAGATTAAAATCAGGATTATGTATTGAAGAAGCATTAAATAAACCTGTAATAAAAAATGGTGGCAAAATATTATATACTTTAAATGGAAAAACTAAATTGTTAAGTGAATGGTGTAAAATATACAATATAAATTATCAAACAGCATGGAAAAAATCTAAAAAAGGATATAGTATAGAAAAAATATTAAAAATAGAGAAGTTGAAAGTGTTTGGCTTGTAGATTAAGACTGTAAATTTTACAGTCTTTTAATTTTGTGTTATAATCTATCTAGGTGATAATATGAAAGTTAAAGCAATTGTTAATATAGATGATTTACAAGATAAAGTATTTAGACCAGTAGAGAGTATATTTGAAGTAAGTGAAGAAAGAGCAGAATATCTATTAAAGAATAAGGCAATAGTTATAGTAGATACAAAAGAAGAAAGTGAAAACATAATTCCGTTAGATAAAGAAAATATAAAAAAAGTTGGCAATGAATTATTAAAACACATTGATATTAAACCTAAAAAGAAAAAATCAAACAAGAAATAGTCTTTTTGACTATTTTTTTTATGTATGATACAATGTTTATAGAGTTGGAAACAACTTTAATAATTAAATCTCACGAGTTCGTGGCTCGTTAAACTAACGATAGGAGGAAATTATGAAAAGAGATGATTTAGACTTTTTAGAAAGTGAACAAGTTGAAAAAGTTATGAGTTTATATGGCAAGGCAATTGCTAAAAAAGACAAAGAGATAGAAACTTTAACTAACAATAAAAAAGAGTCAGAAGATAAAGTTGCTACTTACGAAACTAAAATCAATGAGTTCAATGAAAGTGCTAAAGACAACGCTGATTGGAAATCTAAATATGAGGAGTTGCAAACCTCTATTAAGGAACAAGAAGCAAAAAAGAAAGCAGAAGAAGAAGATAAGATATTAACCGATAATATCAATGCCTTGTTTGAAGGCAAAACATTTACTAGCGACTATGCGAGAAATGGACTTATGAATGATATTAAAAACGGATTAAACAATCCTAAAAATAAAGGAAAAGGCATACAAGATTTATTCAACGAATTAACAAAGGATAAAACTGACATATTTGCTAATCCTAATCAACAAAAGGACATGGAAGGCATGGGAGATAGTGAACAAGATAATAACACTAAAGAAATGCCAATAATATGGTAAAAGAAAGGAATGATTTAAAATGGCAAGAATAGATGCTTTATCTATTGAATTAAGAACAACAGGAAAAGATAAGTTAAAAGAAGAATATGGTAAAGTTATTGATAATATTCAACACATAACTCTAGCATCAAGATTAAAAAACCAAGACTTATCTGGAGATCCAACAGCAGGAACTATTGAAGCAAAAAGATTTGTTAATGTAAGTGGAAAGGCTTACGGAACTGCAAGAACTAATGGTAAAGGTGATTATATTAAAGCTGAACCAGTTGTAATTGCAATTAATGATGATACTGAATATCTTGAAGAGGTTGAAGAGAAGGATATAGCTATGTATGGCGTTGGTGGTTTAATTGAAAGAAGAACTAGAAACCATCAAAATGCTCTAGCAGTAGAATTAGATACTAAATTCTTTGCTGAGGCTGTAAGTGTTGGAACTGCATTTACTCCAAGTGCAGGTGCAACTGCAGTAGAAGATGAAATTGAGGAAGCTATTCAAACAATTGAAACTACTAAAAATGATTTTGTACAAGGTGTACCTAGAAATATGATTGAAATAGTTATGTCTCCTGCTTACTATGGTAAGTTAAGAAATAAAATCAATTCTATTTCAAACTCTAATAATTTAGGCGTAGTTCCTAACTATGAAGAAGGAACATTTAACAACGTTCATGTTTATTCTAGTGTATTCTTACCTGCTAAGACTGATTATATAGTTATGGTTAATGGTGCAGTAGCACAACCAGTTAGAACTTCAATTTACAATCCTGAAAAAGTACAATTATCTGACGCAACTGCATTCGGATTATTTGCTTACAAAGGAACAAAAGCAGTTACTCCTGATTTAATTATCAAAAAAGTACAAGCATAATTAAGGAAGTGTTTATATGAAATTCAAACAATTAAGCACAGGAGCAATGCTAGAAACAAATAATGAATTTGTTATAAAACAATTAGAAAAGTCAACTGATTATGAAGAAGTAAAGGAATTTACTAAAAAAGAAGAACCAGTTGAGGAAAAAAACGATAAAAAGAAAAATAAATAAATAAGGAGGGCATTATGGAATTTGAAGGACAATACCTAACATACGAGGAATATATAGGTTTAGGTGGAGAACTCGACCTAATGCCTTTTAATCTATTAGAATTTGAAGCAAGAAGAAGAATTGATATAAGAACGCAAAATAGACTTAAAGATGTTGATAGTGGAGAAATACCACAAGAAGTTAAAATTTGTGAATATAATTTGATAAATAGTATAAATGGATTTGCAAGTGCAATGACTAATATTTCTAATAATGGAAATGTTGCTAGTTTTAATAGCGATGGTTATAGTGAAAGTTATATAACACCTGCACAAATACAAGATGTTGTTAAATCAAAAAGTGCTGAACTTGATGATATAGTTAGAACTTACTTGTTAGGAGTAATTTTTAACGAACAACACTTGATGTATTTAGGAGTTGACTAATGGTTGTTAATTCAAGTGTGACTATTTATCATAAAGACGGATTAGACATAGCGACACATTTAGAAAAATGGACTAGACATAACTATGATAAAGTGTGGTTCTTTGGTGGGAAAGGTGCTAGTACAAATAAAGGATATGACAATGCTAATGACGTACAGGTGCGAATACCCTACGACCTAAATAATGGTTTAGATATAAATGATTTTGCAATTGGTGATATCATAGTGCAAGGCACACTTGATACTGATATAAGAACACAAAAAGATTTAAAAGACTATTTAATTTATAATGTTACGAGCATAACTAACAATAACTTTGGTAAATCTAAACATATTCATCTTGGAGGTAAATAATGCCTGTTAAAATGCAACCAACAAGTAGTATTAAAGCACATTTAGGAATTGAACCAAATGGACGGGTACAAAAGAAATTCCAAAGTCTATGTTATAGATATATGGATAAGTACGTTCCTAGATACGAAGGTAATTTAAGGAAAAATGTTGACTTAAGCAATCCAACACAGATTGTTTATAATAGTCCATATGCGCATTATCAATACGAAGGTAAACTTTATGTAATGGATAATGGCAAAGGTGCTTATTATAATCCTAAATATGGTTTTTGGAGTGACAAAGGTGTTGCTAAACATAATAGTGGCAAAGATTTAATTTATCACACTGCTGGAACAGGCGACCATTGGGATAAACGAATGGTAAGTGCCGAAATGAGTGACTTAGTTAAAGATTTACAAGCCTATATAGATAGAGGTGCATAATGGAATATGAAGATTTAAGAATATCAAAGTTGCGTGAATATTTGTTTGGAGTTATAAATACCCTTACCGAAAATAGAAACTATCAAATAAATGCTGATATGTTAAGTAATGATATAGATAATTATAGTCTTGATAAGATACCAACCGCTAGCGTTGTAGAACGTTGGATAATGGGTATTGAAATACATAGAGATGTTTATTCATTTAGAAGTCGCATGGCTTATTCGCAAGACACTATTGATAATTTAAGTAATATAGGTTTCTTTGAACAATTTGAAAATGCTATAAAAACTAATAATGACGAAGGCATATTGCCTAATATTGATAATATACAAAGTATTGAATGTTTAAATTGTGGCACGTTGAATAATACTGATGGCGTAACTGCTGAATTTAACATTCAAATACAAATAACTTATAGAAAGTAAGGTGAAAAAATGACAAAAGTAGATGTAAGTAAATTAATACCTAGTGACATTGAAAAGTTAGATAGAGATAATTCGCTAATGACTTTCTTAGATGTAACACCAAGTGCTAATTCAATGCAACTTGAAGTATTAGGTATTGGTATAACTGATTTTGGTATAGCATATAATCCACAAGTAGACCAAGAAAAATGGATTATAGAAAAGAATGCTAGAAACGTACACAGCTCTAACCAAAAACAAGGTAGTGTAACACAAACAGCTTATAAAGGTGACCCAGTATTTGAATTTGTCGCTAATGGTAGAGATAAGTTAAATTACAAGACACATATAGTTGATGTTGACATATTTGCTGAAGAAAATGGCAGTTATCCCGCTAAATTGACTGATGGTATAATTGCAATAACTCAATTTGCAAATGAAGATGCAGTTGTAGAATATGATTTATATTACGATGGAGACGCTGTTGAAGGAACAGTAACGTTTGATAGTAGTACTGGAAAACCAACTTTTACAGCAACAGCAAGTTTATAAAACCTTAAAGAGGGTTAGAGGTAGAATCCTCTAATCTTCTTTTTAAATATTAGAAAGATAGGAGATAATAAAATAATGGAAAATTTTATTAAGTTAAATAAAGATGATATATTAAAATTAGAAATAGTAACAAGTGATGGAGAAAAAACAGGTAATTACTTAGAATTTAATTTGGAAGATATAGAGTTGCCTTTAAAATATCAGGAGTTACTAGAAAAAGATGAAAAGAATAAAAAGAATTTAAGAAATCAATTGTTGATAATTGAGAAAAGACAAGATGTTAAAGGCAAGAAATTATTTTCTAAAAATCAAGAAGATGAGATTAAAGCATTAAATGACTTTTTTAAAAAAGAAAAAGATATATATGACTTGTTTTTAGGTAAAGGTGGATTTGATAAATTGTTAAATGGTAGGAATATGACATGGACTATATTTGAAGAGATAGACGAGTTAATAGTTAATCAAATATTGCCACATTTAGATTTAAGTATGACAAGAATACAAGATAAAGTTAAAGAGAAATATAGTCAAGCAGTTGCTAGAAATAAAGAAGTGTTGAAATAATGTATCCTGAATATGTAGAAGTTGAAGATAAAAGATATAAGATTAATACTGACTTTAGAGTTGCTATCGAATGTAATAGGATAGCCGAAGATGATAGTATAGGCAATTTAGAACGTGCTATGGCTATCATATACACACTTTTTGGTGATGAAGGTATAAATACACCAGAGCATTATGAAAAGTTGCTAGAATTGGCTCAAAAATACCTTTTATGTGGCAAAGAGATAGATAATGATAGCATTGAAAAACTTGATATGGATTTTATAGAAGATATGGACTATATTGAGGCTAGTTTTATGAGTGACTATCATATAGATTTAACAAATATAGAAATGCACTGGTGGAAATTTAACAATCTTATGAATGGGTTGTCTAATAGTGAGATGGGTAATTGTTGCGTATTAAATAGAATTAGAAATTTAAGGACGTTTGATGTTAGTGAAATTAAAGATAAAAAAGAACGTGACAAAATACTTAAAGCTAAAAAGCAAGTAGAATTAAAAAAATATAAAGAGAAAAATAAGAAGAAAGCAACTGAAAAAGAAAAGCAAAGTGCTATGAATTTCTTAAATAAGTTAAGAAAGGAGTGATTAGATGAATGGAGAAGTTGTAATTGGTGTTGGCTTAGATACAAAAAGTTTTGACAAACAAATTGAAGAAGTTGAATACCAATTAAAGCAAATTGATTATGAATTATCACACGCTAAGGAATTAAAACTTGATAGTAGAACTATAAAAGAATACGAATTGAAAGCTGAAAAATTAACTAATCAATTAGCTTCATTAAGACAAAAGCAAGAAGATTTGAATAAAAGCAATCTTTCGCAAATTCCAACACAATTAAATACTATTGGCAATGGTGTTGAAGGTGTTATTAAAAAAATTACACGATGGGGATTAGCTTTGTTTGGAATAAGGTCAATGTACAATTTTATTAGGGGTTCAATGAGTACGCTTTCAGGATATAATGAACAATTAGCAACTGATGTTGAATACATAAGATTTGCACTTGCTAGTACATTGCAACCAGTAATTGAAAAAATAATACAACTTGCTTATACATTGTTACAATATATAGGTTATATTGCTAAAGCGTGGTTTGGTGTTAATATATTTGCAAATGCTAGTACAAAAGCATTTCAAAGCAATAATAAAGCATTAAAAGACAGCAACAAACAAGCAAAACAATTACAAAAAACACTTGCTGGATTTGACGAAATGAATGTGTTACAAGATAATACTGATACTGGTGGAAAAGATACTTCTGGTGGTGGTGTATCTGCACCTAGTATGGATTTATCAAATTGGGAAAAAGTAGAAATTCCAAAATGGGTACAATGGATAGCAGATAATAAAGATAAAATTCTTGACTTTTTTTTAGAATTAGGAATATTAATTAGTGCTATAAAATTAGCGAAGTTTTTATCTATGTTAGGTGTTAGTACTTCTGTAATTGGTGGAATAGTTGCAATTGTTGGAGGCTTAATTATATTTATTAAAGGTATAATTGATTATCTTAAAAATCCAACATGGGAGAATTTTAGCAAGATACTTGCTGGAATAGCAGTAATTGCTGCTGGTGTATTATTAATTTTTGGTGCAATACCTGCTTTAATTGTGGCGATAATAGGTGTAGTTATAGCTTTAGGTGTTGCTATATATAAAAATTGGGATACGATAAAGAAAACATTATCAAAAGTAGGTGCATGGATAAACGACAATATTATAAAACCTGTTGCTAATTTCTTTAAAGGATTATGGAATGGAATTATTAATGGTGTAAAAGGTGCTGTTAATAATATTAAAAATTTCTTTAATTCAATTCCAAGTTTCTTTAGTGGTATTGTAAACAGAATAAAAGGCTTCTTTTCTAACGTTGGTAGCGTTGCTGGTAGCATTATAGCTGGTGCATTCAAAGGCGTTGTAAATGGTGTTTTAAGGACAATAGAAAATGTTTTAAATTCACCAATAAGAACTATAAACACATTAATAAGTACAATAAATAAATTACCTGGTGTGAATATTGGAAGATTGCCTACATTTTCACTACCTAGATTAGCCAAAGGTGGCATTGTTAATATGCCTAGTAGGGGCGTGCCTATTGGTGGTGCAATTGCTGGTGAAAGAGGTGCTGAAGGCGTTATACCTTTAACTGATTCACAACAAATGGCTTTATTAGGTGAAGCAATAGGTCGCTATATAACAGTAAATGCTAACATTACTAACACAATGAATGGTCGTGTAATAAGTAGAGAAATACAGAGGGTGCAAAATAATAGTAATTTTGCAATGAATAGGTGAGGTGTAATATGTTATTAAATAAAGATTCTTTTAAAATAAATAATGTATCAATGGCTCCATATTTAGTGCAAATAGAATTTGGAAGAAATAAATTGTGGGGGCCAGATACTGGTAGAAATTTGCGAGGAAAAACCACTGGCACATTTTTAGGAATTGTAAATAAATACAAATTGACTTTTAGGAAACTAACACAACAAGAGTTAGAATTACTAGCACCAATATTGGATAGTGCATGGCAATCCACTTATGCTTATGATCCAATATTAAAACAATATGTTACAATCGAAACATATACAGGGGATTGGGCAACTTTAAATAAATCAACATTTACAAATGTAGCTAAAGCAAATGAAAGTTTTGATATAAGTGTAATTGCAACAGAACCGAGGTTATATTAATGAGAACACATACAAACGATTTTAAAGAAACCATTAAAAGATATGGTAGAAATATACAAGGCAAGATAATATATTATCCTAGTTATGAGTTAATTACTGAAGATAGTAACAATATACTTACCGAAGCTGATTTACAAATAATATCAGAGCAAGCTAATTATGAAGAAGCTACTGAAATAAATGCAGAAGATATATTCTCAATGAGTATTGTTAAAAATGGTAATTTATTACAGAGCCTTATGAAAGAGTTTGATTTTGAATCTAAAATTGAATTAAATATAGGCTCTGTGGTCAATCCACAATTTGGGGTGTTAGTTAATGGAGATTATGAATACTTAGACTATGGTAATTATGTAATTAATTCAAAAGAGTTTAACATGGATACCGAGACATGGAGTTATGTTTGTTATGATAAAATGTTATTCTCAATGGTCAAGTATAGAGGGTTAAGTAATATTGAATATCCTATTACAATAAAGCAATTTATTAATAAGTTATGTGATAAAGTTGGACTTGAATTTGAAGATAGTGAATTTGTTAATCAAGGGCAATTGATATATGAAGATTTATACAAGAATAGAGATGTTACATATAGAGATATATTTGATGAGATATCTAAAATTGTGGCTGGTAATTTAATGCTTAATGATAGTGACGAAGTTATAGTTGGTTATCCAAACGAAACTAACGATACTATTGATGAAGATTATCTAAAAGATACAAATGTTAGAATGTCCGAAAAAATAGGAGTAATCAATAGTGTGGCGATATTAGATAGTGATAATGATTTGCAATACGTTGCCGAAGATACACAATCTATTAAAGAAAACGAAATGACAAGGGTAACAATAACTGATAATTTAATAGCAATGAATGGAGATACACAAGAGATAGCAGATAATATTCTAAATAAATTAAACGGCTTGTATTATTATGCTAACGATTTACAAACGACAGGCGTTTGTTATTATGACTTTTTAGATATGTTTAACGTAGAAGCACGAGGCAATACTTATCAATGTTTATTACTTAACAATGAAATTACAATAACACAAGGCATTGAAGAACATATATTTACTGAAAAATTTGAGGAGTTAGAAACGAGCAAAGAAGAATACATTACATCGGTAATGACCAACAAACAAGCTTCATTAAAAATAAATCAGCAAGAAGCAAAAATAGAGGCTAGAGTTGAAAAAGATGGTATAATTAGTGCAATAAATTTATCTCCTGAAGAAATACAAATTGAAGCTAATAAAATATCACTAGAAGGCAAAGAAATTAACTTAACAAGTGATGATATTATTATAGAAAGCAATAATTTTAGTGTTGATAAAGATGGAAAGATAACTGCAACTGCTGGTGATATTGGTGGTTTTTTAACTACAAGTACTTCTTTTTCAAAAGAATTATATGGGTTATATAACTATAATTATTTTGATATGACTTTAGTTGCTATGTATATCATGAATAGAATAAATTTAGATACAAATTTATCTAATATTTTAGATGCAAATGATAATGGAAATATTCAACCTTCTGATTATCTAATTATTAGAGACATTATACAAGGTACTCTTGAAAACACTAAAGAAGTATCAGGCAAATTTGAACTTAATTCAAATGATCCTAAAAATTGTGTTGCAATAAAAGATAAAAATGATGAAATAATTACAAGTTTAGGTGTAGATGGAATAAACACAACTTATCTTGTAAGCAATAATATAGTATGTGGAAAAACAGGAACATCATATAGTGATTTTACTGGTGCAACAATAAATGGAAATACTGGTAATATAACTTGTGTGTCATTAACTCAAACATCAAAAGAAGAAAATAAAAAGAATTTTGAAAGATTAACCAATGCAAAAGATATTCTTAATCAAGTAGACATTTATAAATATAATTTTAAAGAAGAAAAAGATACTCATAAAAAA
>CACYFN010000005.1 GCA_902773675.1 uncultured Erysipelotrichaceae bacterium
ATATATAGGAGATGCTCCAAAGAACTATGTAAAATTCAATTGTGATAATGATGGAACAAATTGTGAAACATGGAGAATACTAGGAGTATTTGATGTAGAGGATGGTCAAGGCCATACAGAACAAAGAATGAAACTAGTAAGAGGAAGTGCATTGGCAACTCCTATGTATTGGAATAATGGTTCAAATAATAACGATTGGACAGATGCTAATGCAAGCTTAAAGAATTTTTTAAATGGAGATTATTATAATAGAACTGGAGATGCAGCAACTTATGGGTTAAAAGCATCAGCTCAAGGAATGATAGATGATGCAGTGTTCTATTTAGGAGGAAACTATACAACTTCAGGCACAACCGAAGGAATATATGCATGGGAAAGAGGTAATACAACATGTGGAGCATGTAACTCAGATGCAAGTAAGTTAACATGGACAGGAAAAGTTGCTATAATGTATCCAAGTGATGAATACATGGTATACGGAAATGGAGTAAATTCAGCATGTTATAATACACCAGCAAATTCAGATGATTGTTATAATACAAATGCATCAACTGGATGGGTATACAATAGTAATATTTTAGAAGGACAATCAAGTCCAACTCATACATGGTTGTTGTCGCCTGGTTCTGGTGATACGTATAATGTGTTCCTTGCGGCTGGCGTCGGCTATCTCGACTACGGCGGCAGTCTCCACGTCAACCACGTGTACTACGATGCCAATGGCGTGCGCCCCGTCGTATATCTAAAATCTAATATCAAAATCGCTGGAGGTACAGGAGAGGTAGGAAGTGAATACACTCTTGAGGCTATGTAAAAGAGAGCCTAGGCGAGAGTGTGCAGGTAACGGTATCTGTCACGACAAGCGATGAATTTAGATAGAGAATAAAATATAATTCAAACATAAATAATGTTAGAATATATGGTTGCTTGGAGGCTGTGTCTTTTGGCAACCGGAATTTCATGTATTTATACATGTTTAATTATTTCAATTAACTATTATTTAATTGATAGATAATAATAAATCTAGTTTTTACTAGATTTTTTTATTTATAAAATGATATAATTAAGAAGGTGATGGTATGCAATTAATAATATGTAGTAATAGTATTAAAAAGAAATTATTAAATGATAGTAATAGTTTAATTAATAGAAAATTTGTGACTATGAATGAACTAATTAATAGTTATTATTTTAGTTATGATATTGATGCTATTTATTATTTAATGAATAAATATGGATATAAATATAATGTAGCTAAAGTATATTTAGATAATTTAATTTATATTGATAATAAAGAATATAGTAGTAATAAATTAAATCATTTAGTTAAATTAAAAAAAGAATTAGATGATAATAATTTACTTATATATGATAATTACTTTAAGGAATATATAAAGGATAAAGATATAATTATATATGGGGATTATTTTAATAAATTAGAAAATAAAATAATTAATGATTTAAAAAGTATTACTAATGTAGAAATAATAAGTACTGATTATAAAGAATATAAACATACTATATATGAATTTAATACTCTAGATGAAGAAGTAGAATATATTGCTTATAAGATATGTGAATTAATAAGTAGTGGTATTGATATTAATAATATAAAGTTAACTAATGTTAATAGTGATTATTATAATATAATAGATAAAGTATTTAAGATGTATAATATACCTATTAATATTATTAATAGTTCTATATATGGTACTGATATATCTAATTATTTTTTAGATGAATATAATAGTGATATTAGTATTACTATTAGTAAATTAAAAGATAAATATAAAGGTGAATTACTAGATATAATAATTGATATATGTAATAAATATGCTTTTATTGATGATTATAATGAAGTAAGAGATTTAATAATTCATGATTTAAAGAGTACTAGTATTCCTAATAAAAAGCTAAAAAATAAGATAGAAATAATAGATTATAAAAATGATTATTTTAATGATGAATATGTATTTATGTTATCATTTAATCAAGAAAATATACCTGTTATATATAAAGATGAAGACTATATATCTGATTCATTAAAAGATGATTTATTACTTGATAAAGTAGTAGATAAAAATAAACATGAATTAGAATTAACTATAAAGAAGATAAAAAATATTAAGAATTTAATTATTACTTATAAATTAAAATCTCCATTTAATACATATTTTCCATCTAATTTAATTAATGAATTAGGTTATAATGTAGAACATATTAATGTAAATAAATTAATTAGTTATTCTAATATTTCTAATAAGATTAAATGTGGTAGAATGCTTGATGATTTAGTTAAATATGGTAGTATTAATGAAGATTTAGATTTATATTATAATAATTATAAAATAAATTATATGAAGTATGATAATACTTTTAAAGGTGTAGATACTAGTACTTTATATGAATATATAAATAATAAATTATTATTATCTTATACAAGTATGAATAATTATTATAAATGTGCGTTTAGATACTATATAGCTAATATATTAAAATTAGATATCTTTGAAGAAAGTTTTGCTACTTACTTAGGAAGTATATTTCATCATATTTTAGAAATAGGATTAGATAGAGATATTGATATAAATACTGAGATAGAAAAGTATATAACTGATAATAATATAGAACTAAGTGTTAAAGATAGATTCTTTTTAGATAAATTAAAGAAAGAATTACCTAATATAATTAGTATTATAAAAAGTCATGAAGCAAATACTAATCTAACTAATAAATACTATGAAAAAGAAATAGAAGTAGATAAATCTAATAAATTAAATACTATATTTAAGGGTTTTATTGATAAAGTAATGTATAAAGATAATATATATGCACTAATAGATTATAAAACAGGTAATACTGATATAGATCTAACTTTAATTCCTCATGGATTAAATATGCAATTACCTGTGTATTTATATTTAGCTCGTAAAATGTTTCCAAATAGTATATTTGCAGGATTTTATTTGCAAATCATTCTAAATGGTAATTATAACTATGATCCTAAAAAATCAATAGATAAACAAAGAGAAGATTCATTAAAACTATTAGGATATAGTAATAAAGATAAATCTATTTTAGAACAGTTTGATAAAACATATATTGGTAGTAAATATATAAAAAGTATGAGAGTTAAAACTGATGGAGAATTTTATAGTTATTCTAAAGTGCTTACTAATGATGAAATAGATAAATTAATAAGTATAGTAGATAATAATATAAATGAATGTATTCATAATATTGAAGAAGGTAATTTTACTATAAATCCTAAAGCAATTGATAATAAAAATATTGGATGTAATTATTGTAAGTTTAAAGATATATGTTTTATGTCACATAAAGATGTAGTTAATTTAAAACATTACGAAGATTTAAGCTTTTTAGGGGGTGAAGAATAATGGCATGGACACCTGATCAACAAAAAGCAATAGATTTAGAAGGAAGTAATATTATTGTAAGTGCAGGAGCAGGAAGTGGTAAAACAGCTGTTTTAAGTGAGAGAGTAATTAGAAAACTAAAAAATGGAGTAGACGTAAATAAATTATTAATTCTAACATTTACAAAAGAAGCAGCTAAAGAAATGAAAGAAAGAATTAGAAAAAAGATTAAAAAAGAAGGACTTAATAAACAATTAGACTTACTTGATTCAGCTTATATTACAACATTTGATAGTTATGCTTATTCTATTGTTAAAAAATATCATTATGAACTAAATATATCTAAAGATATTAGTATTATAGATAGTAGTATAATTAACATGTATAAACATGATACTATTGAAGAAATATTTAATAATTTATATACTAGTCATAATGAAAAGTTTCAAAAATTAATTAGTGATTTCTGCTTCAAAGATGATAAAGAAATAAAAGAATCAATAATTAAAATAAGTAATAATCTAGATTTATTAATTGATAAAGAAGAATACTTAGATACATATATTGATAAATATTATAATAATGAATATTTAAATAATTTAGTTAAGGAATATAATAATATTCTAATAAGTAGATTAAATGATATTAAATCAAGCTTAAATAACCTAAGTATCTATACTACAGGTACTTATATGGAAAAAATTAATGAAGTTTTATTACCACTTCTTAATAGTACTAATTATCTAGATATAAAAAATAATAGTATGATATCTTTACCAAGATTAAATAAAGCAAGTGATGAAGAAAAAAAATACAAAGAAGAAATATCTGATATTATAAAAGATATTAATAATTTAACTATATATGATAATGAAGAAGATATGATTAATGAAATATTAATTACTAAAGATTATGTAAGTATTATTATTGATATAATAAAAGAACTTGATAAAAAAGTAATGGAATTTAAGAAAAGTAAAGATAACTATGAATTTATAGATATAGCTAAAATGGCTATAAAAATAGTAAAAAATAATAAAGAAATATTAAATGAATTAAAATATTATTATAATGAAATCATGCTAGATGAATATCAAGATACTAATGATTTACAAGAAGAATTTGTCAATTTAATATCTAATAACAATGTATATATGGTAGGGGATATTAAACAATCAATATATAGATTTAGAAATGCTAATCCTATTATATTTAAAGATAAATATGTAAATTATGGTAATAGTATTGGTGGAGAAAAAATAGATCTACTTAAAAACTTTAGATCACGTGATGAAGTACTTCAAGATATTAATTTAATATTTAATAAAATAATGGATTTAAATATAGGTGGAGCAGAGTATCAAGAATCACATCAAATGGTATTTGGAAATACTGCTTATTTAAATAATAATCAAAATAATTATCTAGAAATATATAATTATGAAAAATCAAAAACATATTCTAAAGAAGAAATAGAAATATTTACAGTAGCCAATGATATAAAAGATAAAATAAATAATCATTATCAAGTATTAGATAAAGAGACTAATGAACTAAGAGATATTAAATATAGTGATATATGTATAATAATGGATAGAAATAGTTCCTTTGATACATATAAAAAGATATTTGAATACTTAAATTTACCACTAGTACTTTATAGAGATGAAGTACTTACTAATGAAATAGATATAACTTTACTTAAAAATATTTTAAATTTAATTGTTAAAATAAAAAATAAAGAATATGATAAACAATTTAGATATTATTTTACTAGTATAGCTAGAAGTTATTTATTTGAGGTAAATGATAATGAAATACTTAATATATTTATAAATAAATCATTTTATGATCATGAATTATTTAAAAAGTGTCAAAACATAAGTAATAATTTAGATAATATTACATCATTAGATTTATTAAATATGATAATAGATGAATTTAATATTTATGAAAAGAATATTTTAGTAGGTAACTTAGAAGCATCAGATATTAGATTAGAATACCTTAAAAATATAGCTACTAATTTAACTAATATAGGTTATAGTCCATATAAATTCTTAGAATATCTAAATAACATGATAGATAATAATATTGAAATAAAATATTCTCTAAATACTAGTATTGGAGATAATATTAAAATTATGAATATTCATAAATCAAAAGGATTAGAATTTCCATTGTGTTATTTTACAGGTTATTATAAAAGTTTTAATATAAGTGATTTAAAAGATAAATTTATGTATGATACTAAATATGGAATAATTACTCCAGTAAATATAGATGGAATAAAATCTACTATTATAAAAACATTAACTCGTGAATTATATCTACATGAAGAAATAAGTGAAAAAATAAGACTTTTTTATGTCGCACTTACAAGAGCTAGAGAAAAAATGATAATAGTATTACCATTATCTGAAGAAGATATCGAATTAGATGATACAGTAAGACTTAAATATCGATCATTTCTTGATATGATTAATTCAGTAAAAAAACACTTAACCGATAAAATAAAAAATATTGATATAGAAAAACTAGGTATTACTGATGAATATAATAAAATAAAATCAGTTAATTACTTAGATTATATAAAAGCTAATAATACTATTATTGAAAATAAAGAAATTAATGTTGAAAATGATATTATAGAAGAAAATAGATTTTCGAAAAATAGTAAAAAACTAATTACTAAAGAAGAACAATTAAATATGAAATTAGGAACTAAAATTCATTATATATTAGAAACTACTGATTTTATAAATCCAAATTATGAAATAATAGAAGATAAATATAAAAGTTATATAAAAGCATTTCTAGATAATAAATTACTTAAAAATATTGATAAAGCTAATATCTATAAAGAATATGAATTTATTTATAATAAAGATAATGAAGTATTACATGGTATTATAGATTTAATGCTAGAATATAATGATCATATTGATATAATAGATTATAAATTAAAACATACAGATGATGAAGCATATTTAAAACAGTTAAATGGGTATAAAGAATATATTTATAATTTAACTAATAAAGAAACTAATATATATTTATATTCTATAATGAATATGAAAATAATAGATTTGAATTAAATGTTTAAATCTATTTTTTTATTTACAAAGTTTCTCCTTTATGTTATGATTAGTATGTAAAATATAATTTTTGATAGGGGGATTAAAATGGATATAAAAATGTTAGAAATGCTAAAAAAAGAATTAAAAGAAGCAATAGAAAAGAAAGATATTGAAAAAATTAATACAATAAGTAATATCTTAAATATTTCTAAAGAACAAAGAACTTATTTTGATAAGGGATTAACTGGTTATCCATCAATTGATAAAGTATGGTTACAGTTTTATAAAGAAGGTGCAGAAGAACGCGCCCTAAATATACCAAAAGAAAAAACAATATGGGATGTAATTGAAGAAAAATTATTAGAGTATTATGATGTTCCAGCAATAGAATATTTTGGAAAACAATTTTCTAGAGAAGAATTTAGAGAATTATGTTATGTTTGGGCAAGAACTTTTAGAGCAATTGGTATAGAAGAAAATGAAATAGTACCTATATATGGACCTTTTGTACCGGATATATGTACAATGTTTTTCGCTCTTAATATGATTGGTGCTTGTCCATATTTTGTAAAATTAGATATAAGTAAAGAATCTTTAGCAAAAGAAACAGCTGAAGCTAGAAACGCCATTGTTTATGATGGTATGTGGCCAAATGTAGCAAGCGAATTTTCCAAAGATAAATATAAAAATGTAATTATTGCAACAGCAACTGCTAATATGCCTTCACCAAAAAAACAAATAGTATCATTTTTAAGTAAAATGCAATCATTAAAGAGTAAAATAAAAATTCCAAATGAAAAAAAATATATTTATGTAGATGATGCAAGAAAAATGGCAGGTTATTATACTGGAGAAGTTAAATATGATTTTAAAGAGAATAGAAATGCCGTTATAACTTCCTCAAGTGGTACTTCTTCTGGCATTGGAAAAGGTGTTGTTGCAACTAACGAATCTGTTCTTTCACAAGCTTATAGTGTATTAAATTCGGATGTACCATATGAGAAAGGATTTAGAACACTAAATCATTTTCCTCCTGCAGCAGCAACTTCTTTAAGCCCATTATTTTTTGTTCCATTAATGATTGGAGCAACTGTAGTAATGGATCCAAGAGTATCGATAAATGATTTTTATAACCAATTAGTTAAATTAAAACCACATATTTGTATAAATACTAGTAGTTTATGGGAAGCATTCTTCAATCGTATTACTCAAGAAATGGAACTTGGCAAGAAATTTAACTTTGAATACGCAGTAGGTTGGATGATTGGAGGAGAGGGAACTTCTGTTAAAATTTTTGAAAAATGGAATGATATTATGAACAAATGTGGAGCAAGTGGTATATATGGTGGTTATGGTTTATCAGAAAATTTTTCAGGCGTTAGTACTGATAGAGTTGATGTTGAGCCAAATTACTCTAAGCCAATTGCCGGTGTTGGCTTAATACAAGCGGGTATGGTTGCAGGAATTTTTGATAAAGAGGGAAGAGAATTATCTTATAATCAAAGAGGAGAATTAAGAGTTAAATCTAATTCACAAATGAAGGCATATTATAATAAACCTCAACTAACAAGTAAAGTTATTGTTGATGGTTGGATTAAAACAGGGGATATAGCAGAAATTGATGATAAAGGATTTTTATATGTATGGGGAAGATTAACTAATTCTATAAAATCAAATAATGGAATGGATATATATTTATTTGATATAGAAAATATGTTAAGACAAAATAATTTTATTAAAGATGTTATGGTATTATTAATGCCTACAGATAAAAATACAAATAATTTAGTTGCTCATATTGTTTGGAATGATGGTGTATTAGATGAATCAAAAAAAGATTATATTAGTGTTATGAATGAACAACTAAGTAATTTTTTACCAAAAGATATTGAACTAACTTCATACGCTGAACATGATTTAATGTTACCTTATTCACCTACAACACTAAAAAAAGATAAAAATAAAATGTCTAAACAAACAAATGGATATTACCAATTAATAGACGGGAATATGTATAATGTTGAATATATTTTAAATTCAGATGGTAATTATACAAAAAAATGTGCTATAATATTAGAAGATAAAGTAAAATCTTTAAATAGAAAGTAGTGTGATACCATTATGTGGAATTTAACTTATTTAGCAACTGGTTTTATATTTATACTTCTTTTAGTTGCTATCTTTTTTTCTAAAGAAAAAATTTCTTCAAAAGAAAATATAGTTTTTAAATATATTCTTATTGCCAATATATTAGAATATTTAATTGAAATTCCATTACAAATTTTAGTTAGGACGATTGATATTAATAATATCTTAATCGATATTTTTTGTAGACTTTATTTAGTTTCTATAACAATTTCATATATAATATTTACTTTATATGTATTTATTATTTGTTTTAACAATAAAAAAAAATCATATAATAATAAAATTAAAAATATGAAAATAATATTACTAATTTTAGAAGTGATAATAGTAATACTTTTATTATTCTTACCATTTTCTAAACATTATGATAGTTTGAAAATGTATATTGATGGCTTAGCTGTTAATTTATTAGTTGGCTTTATTTTCATTCAATTAGTTGTCTATATAATATTACTATTATCAAATTTTAAAAATTTAAAGAACAAAAAATATTTGCCTATATATTTTATAATAATATGCTTGATATTTATGGTAGTTCTTAATTCAATAGATCCTAGTATATTAATTTCAAGCGCAATTACAACTTTTATTTGTTATACAATGTTTTTTACTATAGAAAATCCTGATACTAAAATGATTGCAGAATTAGAAAAAAATAAAAAATTAATAGAACAAGGAAACGAAGATAAATCTAATTTCTTATTTAGAATGTCCCAAGAAGTAAAAAAACCTATTGATGATATAATAAGAGTTAATAATATAATTAATGAAAATAACGATTTAGAAACTATCAAAAAATGTTCAAAATATATTGATTATAATTCCAATGAATTAAAAAGTATAGTTAATAATGTTTTAGATGTATCAAAAATGGATACATATAATATAAAAATGATTAATAGTTCGTATAATGTCCATAATGTATTTACAGAAATTTTTTCTAAATATGAAAATATTATTAGTAGTAACATTGATTATAGATATAATATTAGTAAAAATATTCCAGAAATATTATATGGTGATCCAGTTAAGATTAAACAAGTAGTACATACTATTTTAGAAAACTCATCCAAATATACAAAACATGGGCTTATAGAAGCAAATGTAGATTCAATAGTTAAAAATAATGTATGTAGATTAATAATATCAATTGAAGATTCTGGTTGTGGTATGAGTATTGATAAAGTAAACCAGTTACTAACTGTATCAGAAACTATTTCTGAGGAAGATTTACCCAAATTAGATTCTATAAATTTAGATATAAATATAGTTAGTAAAATAGTTAGATTACTAGGTGGACAATTAATAATTAAAAGTGAAGAACATGTTGGATCAGAATTTATTATTATTTTAGAACAAAAAATAAAAAATGATGAAGAACAAAATAAAAATTATTTTTCGAAATTTATATCCCATAAAAAGCGTGTTTTAATAGTAAGTGATAAACAAGAAGATTTAAATACTATTTCTGAATATCTAAAGAAAGAAAACATTGAAGTAGTAAAGTCAATGTATGCAAATGAATGTATTGACAGAATTAATAATGACGAAAAGTATGAATTAATAATTGTAGCAGATGAAATGAGTCCAGTAACAGGAATCAATCTATTGCAACAATTAAAAGAAAATAATAAATTCAAAACTCCAATAATTATAATATTAGATAAAAATAAGGAATCAATCAAAGAACATTATCTAAATGATGGTTTTAATGATTATATACTAAAAGAAAATATAAATGAAGAATTAGATAGAATTACTAAAAAATTTATTTAATTTTATTAATTACAGTTACAACTAAATCAATAATAAAGAATACCAATATACATATAGTTATGTAATATGGTATTTTTTTTGTTATTTTATCAGTTATTGGTTTTAGAATATAAATATATAATAAAGAACACATTCCCCATACAAGGGATATTTCAATTGCTATATAAGACCCAATATTAAATTTAAGGCTTTCATAACTCCAAAACTTTTTATGAAAAAAGTATTCAATTAAATTCCCACCAATAAATTCAATTAAAGTTAGTAATATCATACTTAATAAAAATATAGATAATAATTTAATAATATAATTTATATTTCTCTTTTTTATAAAATTATAAATAATAATTATAATGATTATTCCAAAACCATAAACTGGTGTCCAAGGACCATACATAATACCACTATTATTATGACTATTCATAAATAAATATATAGTAGATTCAAGTAAGTGTCCTATTATTGAAAATAATAAAAAATTATTAATATAGTACATATAATCACCAATATTATTATTTAAAATTATAATTAATTTATACATAATGTATAAAAAAATAATTATTAAATCATAATACCATTAGGAGGAATTTTATGGAAAAAGATAAATATAAACAATTATATACAAAACATATACCAAAAGAAAATAGGTTGGTGAATGCCTTTGTAAGCTTTATTGTAGGTGGTATTATGGGAATGATAGGACAACTACTTATTGATATATATTCTTATTACTTAGAAATTCCAAGTAAAGATGCCGCAACATTTATGATAATTACATTAGTATTCCTAGGATGTTTACTTACTAGTTTAGGATTTTTTGATAAAATGGTTACCTTTTGCAAATGTGGTCTTATAGTTCCCATTACAGGATTTGCTCATTCTATGATGAGTGCAGCCCTTGATTACCGAAAAGAAGGAATGATTACAGGATTAGGAGCTAGTATGTTTAAATTAGCTGGATCAGTAATAATTTTTGGAGTAGTAAGTGCATACTTGTTTGGACTTTTAAGAATTATAATAATGGGAGGATAATATGACATTTAAATATAATAATGTATATATAAATGAAACATCAACTATAACAGGACCATATGAGAATAAAGGGCCACTATCTAAATACTATGATAAAAGTTATGAGGATTTTTATTTTGGAGCTAAAACATTTGAACAAGCAGAATCTAAAATATTAGAAGAAAGTGTAGATTTATTACTAACTAAAATAGGTAAAACTAGATTTGATATTGATATTCAATTTTCAGGAGATTTATTAAATCAAATAGTTGCAACTAATTATGCAGCGAGAAATTTAGCTATACCACTTGTTGGAATATATGGGGCATGTTCTACTAGTTGTCTAGGAATTATATTAGCAAGTAATATGTTAGATGCTCATCAAATAAAAAATGCCATAGTAAGTGTATCATCACATAATAATGCATCAGAAAAACAATATCGCCAACCAGTAGAATATGGAGGACCTAAAAGAAAAACTGCAACATTCACAGTAACAGGAGGAGCTAGCTGTTACTTAAGTAACGATAAATCTAATATTAAAGTAGAATCCGGAACTATTGGAAAAGTAATTGATTTAGGAGTAAATGACCCATTAAATATGGGAGCGGTAATGGCACCAGCTGCAGCTGATGTTATTAATAAGCATTTAAAAGATACAGGGAGGAATATTAACTATTATGATTTAGTTTTAACTGGGGATTTGGGTAGATATGGAAAAGATATATTAAAAGATTATATGAAAACAGAATACAATATAGAACTTAATAATTATGATGATTCAGCATGTATGATATATGATTTAGATAATCAACCAGTTTATGCAGGAGGTAGTGGACCAGCATGTCTACCTTTAGTAACATATGGATATATATTAAATAAAATGAAAGAAAAAAAATATAAAAAGGTACTGTTAGTTGCAACTGGAGCACTTTTATCACCAACCATGGCAAATGAAAAATTTGGAATTCCTGCAATTGCTCATGCAGTTAGTTTGGAGGTAGCAAAATGATATATATAAATGCCTTTATATTTTGTGGAATAATATGTTTAATAGGACAAATTATACTAGATAATACCAAATTAACTCCCGGACATGTAACAACTTTATTTGTAATAATAGGAGCATTCTTAGATACATTTAACATCTATGATAAATTTGTTCTATGGGCAGGAGGAGGAGCATTAGTACCTATTACTAGTTTTGGGCATTTACTTATTCATGGAGCAATGGATACGGTAAATAACTTCGGTACTATGGGATTATTTATGGGAATGTTTGATCTAACTTCATCAGGTATAGTAGCAGCTATAGTATTTTCCTTTATCTTTTCTCTTATTTTTAAACCAAAAGACTAAAAAAAACTTCAATTGAAGTTTTTTTATATTTTTCTATATAATCCAATAGCTTTACCAAGAATAGTTACATTATTTAAAATAATAGGGTTCATAAAATCATTTTCAGGTTGTAATCTTATATAATCTTTTTCCTTATAAAAAGTTTTTAAAGTAACCTCGTTATCATCATTCATTGCAACTACAATTTCACCATTACGCGCTGTATTTTGTCTTTCCACAATAACAATATCTCCATCTAATATTCCAGCATTAATCATTGATTCACCATTAACATTTAAAGCAAATACTTCTTTTCCTTTAGGAATTAAATAAGTTGGAAGAGCGATTTTATCCTCAGGATTTTCAATAGCTTCAATTGGATTACCAGCCGTAATTTTACCTAAAAGAGGAATATTGATAGCTAGTTCTTCCTTTTTATCAAATTCATTATCAACCTTTAATTCAATAGTACGATTTTGTTGACTACCTCTTGAAATATATCCTTTCTCAGCTAAACAATTTAAATGTACTTGAATAGTAGCAGGTGATGATAAATTTAAAATTTTTCCTATTTCTCTTACCGTAGGTGGATAACCATGCGTTGCAATAAATTTTTTTATTGCAATTAAAGTATCTTCTTGTCTTTTAGTTAATTCTTCCATAATTACCTCCTTATACATATATTTTAGCACATCTCCAGCAATTAGTCAAACAAATGTTTATATATTTTTGTATTGTAAAAAATTAATAAATTTGTTATAATCATTATTGATTGTGAGGGATAATATGACTAATATTGATTTAGCTAACGTAATATTTCCAAATATTACAAAAACAATAGATGATTATATAAAAATGTATCCAAAAAGAAATTTAAGTGAAACTCAGTTTGTAACTCGTTTCGCACCATCTCCAACAGGATTTATGCATATAGGTAATTTTATGATGGCTTTAATAGATTATATGATAGCTAAAAATACCAATGGAGTATTTTATTTAAGAAATGAAGATACTGATAAAGCAAGAGAAGTAGATTCTGCAGTAGATTTAATTATGAATACATTAAAACATTATAATATAGAACCAACTGAATATGAATATAAAGGTAAAATTGTAGGTAATTATGGACCATATATTCAAAGTGAAAGAAAAGAAATCTATCATACTTTTATTAAACATTTAATAGAAATAGGAAGAGCTTATCCATGCTTTTGTAAAAAAGAATATTTAGATGAAATGCGTGCTTCTCAAGAAGAAATGAAAAAAAGAACAGGTTACTATGGAGTATACGCAAAATGCAGAAAAATTAGTCCAGATGAAGCTATTGAAAGAATTAAAAATGGAGAAAAATATGTAATACGTTTTAGATCAAAAGGTGATTTTGATATTCAAATACCATTTGAAGATTTAGTTAAAGGAAAATTACATCTAAGTGAAAATGATATAGATGATGTAATTATGAAATCAGATAATTTACTTCCAACATATCATTTTGCTCATGTTGTAGATGACTTTTTAATGCATACAACCCATGTTGTAAGAGGAGAAGAGTGGTTACCAAGTGTTACTAAACATATTGAAATGTTTGAATCTTTTGGATTTACAGCTCCTAAATATATTCATACACCATTAATTATGAAAAAAGATGGCGATAGTATTCGTAAAATTAGTAAAAGAAAAGATCCTGAAGCATTAATGAAATACTATGAAGAAAAAGGTTATCCAGCTCTTGCTGTTATTGAATCAGTTATGACTATAATGAATTCTAATTACGAAGAATGGCATCGTGATAATCCAGATAAGATGTTCTATGATTTTACATATGATCCAGCTAAAATGTCCGCATCAGGTGCTTTATATGATTTAGATAAATTAGATAATATTTCTAAAGAAATGATATCTAAAATGACAAAAGAAAAACTATATGAAGAAGCATATACTTGGTCTAAAACATATAGTAAATCATTACAAGAATTAATAGAAAGTGATTCAGAATATTTTAAAAGTATAATTAATATCGAAAGAGAACAAGCTAAACCACGTAAAGATATAGCTAAATATAGTGATATTGAAAATTTAATATGGTATATGTATGATGATAAATTTAATAAAGTTGATTATGAATATCAAAAAATAACTGATAAAGAAGAAATCAAAAACATCTTAAATACTTATATAAACGAATACTATAATGAATCAGATGATAAAGAAACATGGTTTAATAAAATTAAAGAAATGTGTGATAAATTAGGTTATGCATCAAATATGAAAGAATACAAAAAGAATCCAGAAGCATTTAAAGGAAATGTAGCCGATGTATCAACAGTATTACGCGTATCATTAACTAGTAAATCAATGACACCAGATTTATATGAAATAATGCAACTACTTGGTAAAGATAGAATAATTAACAGATTTAATCTAGTAAAATAATACCATTTAAGTAATGATTATTCAAAAAAATACAAAAATAGCAAAAAAAGACTTGTCAAAATAAAAAAAATAATGTATACTTGAATAGTCAATTACTTAATGGGCTTGTAGCTCAGCTGGTTAGAGCGCACGCCTGATAAGCGTGAGGTCGGAGGTTCAAGTCCCCCCAGGCCCACCATTATTGGCCGGTTGGTGAAGCGGCTTAACACACATGCCTTTCACGCATGCATTCACGGGTCCGAATCCCGTACCGGTCACCATTAAGTAATTACAGTCCTTAAAAAAGGACTTTTTTTTATAAAAAAATTATTGTCATATAATTAAAAAAGTGCTAAAATGTATATGTAAAAAGATTGCCCCATGGCCAAGCGGTAAGGCATTGGACTCTGACTCCAACATGCGTTAGTTCGAATCTAACTGGGGCAGCCATTTTTTATTGCTGAAATAGCTCAGCTGGTAGAGCAGCTCCCTCGTAAAGAGCAGGTCGTAGGTTCAAATCCTATTTTCAGCACCATTATATAATTTATTAAAAAATTTATTTTTAATAATCATTATTTTTTCTTTTTTTAGTGTTTGTAATTGTTTAGATGTTTGTAATTTTTAATAGAATTTTTGATAAATTATATAATAATAAATAATTAAATAAAAATTTAAAAAGGGAGATTGATAATATGAAAAGTACTAAAGAAAGTAACGATGATGAAATAGTAAGAGAAATAGAAAAAGAAAAAATAGAACCAAAAAAAACTAATAATTCTAAAACATTATTTTTAATTCTAACAATATCAATATGTACAGTAGCAATCATAACAACAATTATATTGGTATTCGGCATTGATAAATTTAGAAATTTAAAAGCCAATATTATAAATAATGAATTAAACAAAGAAAATACTAGTATTAAATATGCTGAAACTGTACCAGTTAAATCAGATGGAGTATATATAACTGATGTATCAGAAGTAGTAGATGAAGTAATGCCATCAATAGTAGCTATTACCAGTAAAACAATAGTAAGTTCAGGTAAATTTGGCCCATATTACTACTATGGAAATGATGATTATACAACTGAAGGGGCAGGATCAGGTGTAATAGTTGCTGAAGATGATAATAATATCTATATCCTAACTAATTATCATGTAGTAGAAGATACTAATGAATTAACAATAACATTTATAAACGAAGAAACATGCGATGCAACACTAAAAGGAGTATCTGAAAGAAAAGATATTGCTATTGTATCAGTTAGTAAAGATAGTATAAATGAAGATACTTTAAAGAATATTAAAATAGCAAAATTAGGCAATAGTAATGAATTAAAAGTGGGAAATGGAATAATTGCAATCGGTAATGCTTTAGGATATGGACAATCAGTAACTACTGGAGTTGTTAGTGCCTTAAATAGGGAAGTATCAACTGATACATATACTCAAAATATGATTCAAATAGATGCAGCTATTAATGGTGGAAATAGTGGAGGAGCTCTTTTAAATAGTAAAGGTGAAGTAGTAGGAATAAATGCGGCAAAATATTCATCTAATTCATCATATAGTAGTGTTAGTATTGAGGGAATGGGATTTGCAATTCCAATATCAGATGTTGAATCATTAATAGATACATTAATTAAAGGAGAAAATGATAATGGCGGTATGGTTCTTGGTATAGAAGGATATGTAACAACATCAGGATTATTCTCATACTATGGATTACCAGAAGGATTTTATATATCAAAAATATACCCAGATAGTAATGCTGAAGGTGCAGGACTTGAAATAGGAAATATTATTACAGAAATTGATAATAATAAAGTTACATCTTTAAATACCATAAAGAAAGTATTAAATACCAAAAATACAGGAGATACAGTAACTCTTAAAATAAAATATCCAAGTAGAAATGAATATTTAGAAAAAGAAGTAACGGTTACACTAAAATAATTTAATAAAAAATTATATATTAAGAGTACTTAAGATCATTGGATGTCTTAGGTATTTTTTTAATTATAGTTTTTAAGTGTTCTCCAATTCAAATAAGGCTAGAATTTTTTTATTAATTATTTTTATTTAAATTGTTAATATTTACAATATATAATCATTAATAAGTTTATTCGAACTATTCAAACTTTTAGATAGATATCAATCAGAAATGATTGATTTTTATGTGTTTAATGATATAATATGTATTACAACAAAGGAGATTTATGAAAAAATTTATATTTAATTTAAAAGAAAAAAAAGAAAAATTTGATTATAGATACTTAGAAAAAATATTAGAACAACCAGAAACTGATGTAAATGAACAAGAAAGAGAATATCTTTTTAAATGGATTGTGTTTAGAGTAGAAGAATTTTTGTCTAAAAAAGACATGACTTATTCATGCTTATGTGGTGAAGCTGCAGATTTAGCATGTGCTCTTCTTGATACACTTTGCATTAATCATCGTCAAGTAAATCTTAAAAAATTACTTAATGAAATTTTAAATGTTCATGCGATAACTATTGTCTATTTTGGAAGGGATAGTTATATTATTGATCCTACTTTTAGACAATTTTTAGTGCTTGATCATTGTATTCCTGGGTTAGTTAAACACTTTAACTCTGGTGTTATATATCATGTTCCTTGCTATCCTGGATATTTTCTATCTTTAACAGAAAATGGGAAAAAATTTGGAGAAGATTTACTTAATAAAGGTTTCTTTAAAGTAACAGATGAAAATCTAAAGTTATATTGTGACTCATTTGTTTCATATTATAATTCCATACGTCAAAGAGATTTTAATTATAATTTGAGAAGTAGTTCAGAATATAAAAGTGAATTATATAGTCTAGAGACAGAAAAAAGTGATATAGTTGATTCTAATATAAAACTTACTCCAAGTGAGTTATTAGAAAAAAATAAAATATTAAAAAAAAGGAGGATTTATGATTGATAATTTAGATTATGAGAAGAAATTATTAAATTTACTTGGATATACATTGTCTAATCCTAATAAATCTAACAGATGGATAATTTTAGATAATGATGATAATGAAGTTGGATTTATTCAATATAAAAAAATATATAAAGGCAATAAGAAAAAGGAATATCCTCCTACTTATGCATATATTACAGAAATTGATAGTAAAGATATTGTATTTAGCAATACCAGAAAAGTATATGATAATGATATAAATAAAACTGATGATAATTATCATTCATACACATTTGATATTAAAAGAGAAAATGGTGATATTGATCATGTTGACTTAGAAACAGGGGATGAAATCAATTTAAACATGTGTATTTGGAGTAAAGCATATGGATTTAGTACTTTTAAAATCGATTATACTGGATTACATATCTTTTTTGGAAGTAAGACTGATAATTTTAATATTGAAGAAGTTATTACATATAGAAAAACAAGTGATTGTCTAGCTAGTTATTCTTATTAAATTAGTTATTGTAAAAAAGGATTAAAAATTTCTGATAATATTCATACAACAACACGAGAAATTAGTGGTTACTCAATCAGTAGTGAAAAACTAAAAATATTTGAAAAAACATGGATTAATGAAAAATTAAAAACTAATAAAAAATATGATGTTTTAGGAACACTAGATGAAATGGTTACTTTTCATGAAATGGGTATTGATGCATTTAATCATTATAGATATCTGTTAAGTAAAATGTTGCCCTTTAAAAGGGATATTATTGATGAATTAGTAACACCAGAATTAATTGATGAATACCATCTAGAATTATTTATACCAAAAGAAGAAAACAAAATTAAAACTATGTAGGAGGTAAATGATGGAAGAATTAGAAATAATACGCAAATTTCATAATGGCTCAGTAAGAGAGAATTATGTTCAAGTTATGTTAGAATTCAAAGATTATTTAATGCTATTTGGAGATAATAAATTAATGTATTACAATAATTTATTAAGCTTAGATGATAATACACAAGAATATACAAATGTCTACTTAGAAGATGATCGAAGACTTACACTTCCTTATTCATCTATACCAGAACATATCGAACGTGTTTCATTAATAAAAAAGAATATGTTTGCAAATCAAATACTTGAATTTAATAAACCATATATAGCAGTAAGTGATGGAATAATAAATAAAATTACTACATATAAAGAAAATGATTCTACTTATATTCATTTTTCATATCTTTCTAATAGATTTGCAATTAAAAACAAACTAATTGTAAATAGACAGCAATTAGAGAATTATTATAATACAGGTACTTTAAATAATAACGATAATAATCATTATATAAATAAATATATATTCTTAACGAGTGGAAGAATAATAAATAAACCATTGAAAAGTGAAGATGAATTAGTAGAAATTGTAAAACAACAATTAATAGAAGAAATAAAAGAATCTGATGATTTATCATTTATTGCCCAACTAAATTTATTAAAAGTAATAAATGATATGAAAGATATAGCTCCTTTAATTTTTGTCTTAGATTACTATATGATAAAAATGAAAGAAAACAATGAAATTGTAATAGATAATTTCATAGTAAAATATTTGGAAAAAGATAAGTATGAAGTAATTATATATAAAATACCAGTTAATATTGAAACATTAGAATCAATTAAAGAAAGATTTGAATTATCAAAAGTAAAACAGTTAAAAGCACCTAAAATAGATCTTAGTTTAAATCCACAAGTAACACAACAGCAATTAGAAATAGAAAAAACATTATTTAAAAGAAAAAAATCACTTGGTAGAACATTACCAAGATTATAAGAAAGGAAGTAATATTTATGTTTAGAAAATTATTAGATGAAGCATATAATCATGATAATCCAGAAAAAACTTTTGTAGTATATGATGAATTCTATAATCGTTACAAAATTAATGGTATATTAGAAAAAGATTATGACAAAGAAATGGAAAAGCAACGTAGAATGAGCAAAATAATAGGAGAATTAGAAGCAAGAAACAAAATAAATAAAAACTGGGAAGACATTGTTAAATATGGAGCAGATGAAGATTTCTTTGAAAATAAAGAAATGTGTTTAGAAATAAAAAATTTGATTAGAAATAAAAATATAAATTTTGGCACATATTATTATCCATCGGCTTCTTCTAATGACCAAGATTACATAGAAGCCAACCTTTACGGAATATATGAAGACGAAAATTATTATCTAATGAGAATAGTTTTTGGTTCACCTATGTCCAAAAAAAGAATCTATTTCCAACTATTTAATAGTAATGGGAATACAGTTATATTTTTAAGTGATAATATTAAATATTTGGGACATAATTGCTTTTTTAGAGAATATAATGGAAAAACATCCTTAATAAAAAATGGTGAAGAATATATAAATCAAGATATAATAAAGAAAATTTCTACAACAAGTAATGATAATCATGCATTATTTTATGATAAAATAGGTAACCTTGGAATCATTGATCTAAATAATTCTGAACCATATGTAGAAATATTAAAATTCATTCATCCTTTAAGTAGATTATCTGATTTATATACAGTTAATAATCAATTCCATTTTGAAATAAATAATACTAGTTATATACTTGATTCAATTGGTAACGTATTATTTAAAGGATCAAATAGTGAATATTTAGTTACACTTAAAGAAGATGGAATATACGTTACTAATAAAATAGATAAATCCGAAAGAAAAATAGAAGAAGAAAAACCAGTTACCAAAAGAAAAAAATATAACTTATATAGAAAAAAATAATTAGAAAGGATAAAAATATGAATTTAGGAAGAATATTGGCAAGAGAAATGGCGGGTAGTGGTAACATGACATTAGTTGGAGATGTTACTGGTAATGTTAATCCTTATATTGAATGGATAAAATGATTAGAGTATGAACCAGAATTTTTAAAATTAAGAATACAAAAATTAACAAGTAAAGAAATAGAAAATCTCTCTTTAGATGAAATACAAGAAATTAAAAATTATAAGTATCTTGAAAGAATATTAAAATTATTTAAAAGATATGGCACTAAAGAAATTTCTAAAGATGGATATATGGAAGTATATGATTACATGTCTAATAATAAAATAGAAGATTTAATGTTAAGTAAATTAACTAAAGATGAATTAATTAGTGCTAAAGAACAAATAGAATACTATAGAAAAAAGCCACATAAAGAATTAAGAGAAAAAGTAAGAGTCGAAAAAAAGAAGAAAACTATAAAAAATTATCAATAGTTGATTCCTATATTCTTCATATGTTATGTAAAATAGATTCATTTAGAAATTTAACTAAACTAAATAGTGAAATAGATGAACAGATTAGAAAAAATGATTGTATGAGAAATAAAAGTTTATATCATACTTTAAATCCAGATAAAAAATAAATGTAACTTTACAAAAACAATTATTTATGTTAATATGTATGTAGCAAGTATTCTTGCATAAAATAAAAAAGGAACACTTAATATCGCAATGTTGAGTGTTGCCGATTAAATTTCGTTTTCACCTAAATCATTGTAGTTTTAGGTGATTTTCTTTTATATTAAAACTATAAAAAGTAATAACAGTAAGAGGAAGATAATAATTATTAAAGTTAAAATTAATAAATCCTTCTTAAACATATTATCGCCTCCCTTCATAAGAAGATTGGCAATCACCCAACTATTAAATGTTCCAAGATTATTATATCAAATACAAATATATATATCAATAGTATATATACTTTTTTAAATAAAAATAAGAAAATCAGTTTACTTTTAAAAATAATATGATATAATATTAATGGCTTTTTAAATTACACATCTTCAGATTAATTGTATCGGTGCCAATTGGTGGTACATTAAGGTGAAGAAGATGGAGGATATAACAAAAGGAGGAAAAAAATATGGCAGTTGTGTCTATGAATTATTTATTGGAAGCTGGAGTTCATTTTGGGCATCAAACAAAAAGATGGAATCCAAAAATGGCAGAGTATATTTTTACTTCAAGAGATGATATTTATATTATCGATTTACAAAAAACCGCTAAAGCTATTGAAGAAGCTTATAAAGCAATGTATGAAATAGCTAAAAATGGTGGAAAGGTTATTTTTGTTGGTACTAGAAAACAAGCTAGTGAAGCTACAAAAGAAGAAGCATTAAGAACTAATTCTTATTATGTAAATGAAAGATGGTTAGGTGGAACGCTTACAAACTTCAAAACTATCAGAAATAGAGTTAAGAGATTAGAAGAAATCGAAAAAATGGAAGCAGATGGAACATTTGATTTACTTCCAAAGAAAGAAGTAGTTGGACTTAAAAAAGAATATGATAAACTAAATAAATTATTATGTGGTATTAGAGAAATGGATAAATTACCACAAGCTATGTTTATCGTAGATCCAATGAAAGAAGAAATTGCTATTAGAGAAGCTAAAAAATTAAATATTCCAGTATTTGGTATAGTTGATACTAACTGTGATCCAGATATGGTAGATTATGTAATTCCAGGTAATGATGATGGAATTAGAGCAGTTAAACTAGTTATTGGTGTAATTGCAAACGCTATAGCTGAAGCCAATGGTGGTAATGTAGTTGATTATGTAAGCGGAAAAAATGATGATGAAAAAGACATTATGAAAAGAGCAGTTGAATCTGTTAAAAGAAAAGAAGAAAAACCAAAATTCAATAACTTCAAAGATAACAAAGATAAAAAATTTGATAAGAAAAAATCATTCAAAAAAGTAGAAAAAGCTGAAAAAAAAGAAAAAGTAGAAGCAAAAGTTGAAGAAACTAAAGCTGAAGTAAAAGAACAACCAAAAGCTAAAAAAGAAGAAAAAACTACTGTTAAAGAAAAAGCCACTGATTTATCAGATAAAACAGTAAGTGAACTTCGTGAATTAGCAAAAGAAAAAGAAATTAAAGGTTATTCAACAATGAAAAAAGCTGAATTATTAGAAGCTTTAAAATAGAACTACAAAGATGATTTTTTATAAATCATCTTTAATTTTTATATAGAAAAGGAGAAATATTTATGGTTACTGCAAGTTTAGTAAAAGAACTAAGAGAAAAAACAGGAGCAGGAATGCTTGATTGTAAAAAAGCATTAGAAGCAAATAATGGAGATATTAGTGCTTCAATTGATTGGCTAAGAGAAAAAGGAATTTCTAAAGCTGCTAAAAAAGCTGATAGAATCGCAGCTGAAGGAATAGCTGCAATCCTTACAAAGGGAAATAAAGCAGTTGTAATAGAAGTAAATTCAGAAACAGACTTTGTTGCTAAAAATGAAGAATTTACTAACATGGTTTCAACTATATTAAATACAATTATTGATAGCGATGCTAAAACTGTAGAAGAAGTATTAGAGTTATCTTGTAAAGAAGGTACAATTAAAGATTTAATCGTATCAAAAACTGCAACAATTGGAGAAAAATTAGATCTAAGAAGAGTAGCTGTAGAGATAAAAGAAGATAATGATACATTTGGAGAATACATCCATATGGGTGGAAGAATTGCTGTATTAATTACATTAAGTGGTGCAAATAGTGAAGTAGCTAAAGATGTAGCTATGCATGCAGCAGCAATGAGACCAAGCTATGTAAATAAAGAAGAAGTACCATCAGAAGAACTTGAAAAAGAAAGAGAAATATTAAAAGAACAAGCTATGAACGAAGGAAAACCTGCAAATATTGCTGAAAAAATGGTAGAAGGAAGAATTCGTAAATATTATGAAGAAATCTGTTTAGAAGAACAAGCATTTGTTAAAGATGGAGATCTTAAAGTAAAAGAATATGTATCAAAAAATGGTGGTTCAATAAAATCAATGGTTAGATATGAAGTAGGCGAAGGAATCGAAAAGAAAGAAGAAAATTTTGCTGAAGAAGTTGCTAAACAAATTAATGGATAATTAATTAAAACATTATTAATTTCATTTTAATAATGTTTTTTCTTGCAATCATATATTAAAATATGCTATAGTGTACTTGAGGTGTTAAAGATATGAAGTTAGAATTAGAACCAAATAGTAATTATGTAAAAAATGGTAAATTTGATCAATATGAAGCATTAAAAAGCGTTGGTGTTAAAGCAGCAGTTTGCTTTAAAGAAGCAGTGGATAATAAGCCAGTATCTCCACAAGATATTAGAGATAGTGAGTCTGATGCTATTTTAATTAATAGAGGAATTAATACAATATTAAGTGATCATACAACTCCTAGTGAACATCAAACAATTAGTTTAGAACTTACAGGTATTCCAAAAATATTATGCATGATTCTAAATAATGAACATCAATATACTGCAGATGAAAGATCACTTAGATATACAGAAGTAGAACCAAATGAATATATAACTGAATTAGAAGTAAACTTATATAATAAATGGTTAAAAATATTTGAAGAATTAATCACAAAAAAAATGTGGAATTTTTATATAAAATATAATAAAAATGAAAAGTTGGCTAAAAAAGCAATCCATAAAATTGCCCAAGAAAATGCCAGATATATGGTAAGTGTATTTATGCCTACAACAATAACATATACAGTACCATGGATACAATTAAATAAAATAATTAGTTATATGCAAAATATTATTAATAATCCCCAAAATGAATTAGAAGAATTACTTATTCCTCATTTAAAAGAATTTATTAATCTATGCGTTGAAAAAAATGTAGTCATAACTAAAAACAGTCTAAATGAAGTAGCTAATATTAATGAAGAAGTAAAAGAAAAAATATATAAAGCCCATCCAGAAATAGAAAGCTATAAAGGGAATTATAATCCTATTTATAAAAATAATAAATCAGTAGATTTAAGCTTATTTGCATATCGTAATAAATTCTCTGGTATAAACTCTAAAAATGAATATGGATATAATATATCTTATAATAATTATGAATCTCTAGCATGTCTTGCACAAGAACATAGACATAGAACAATAGATTGTGAGATGTTGATACCAGAATTATTTTCAGGATACGTACCAGTAATATTAGAAAGTGACAATAATCTAAAAGAAGAATGGATAAGAGATATCCATAAAGTTCATAAATTCTATCCACAAGGGCAATTAGTAAAAGTAAATAGATCTATGTCAGTTAAAAATATGTTAAAATTTGTTGCACAAGAAAGAGCTTGTGATATGGCCCAACTTGAAATAGAAAGGGTATATACTCATGATATTATTCCTGATGTTTATCAAGGATTACTTGATAGCGATTATGAAGAATTATCCGAAATAATTAAACCTTATGTAAAAAGATTAAGATGTGGATTTCCTGGATATCATTGCCCAACACCATGTAAACACCCTAGAATAGATAGAAAAATATAAAAAATAGTCTGTTTTATTACAGACTATTTTGTTATATAAATACTATTATTAATAATCACATCAATACATTTATCATTTAAAATATCTTTAATATTTTCATAACTTTCTTTAGATATATTAATATTATAAATAATATTATCATTATATTTTTTATTTATTATTTCTATATGCTTTAATATATTATCAATATATTTAACATCATCATAATTAAATGATATTTCAATATTTAATCCTTCTATTAATTCCACTATATCACATAATTTTAAAGTATCAGTAATTGAATTAGAATATGCACGAACTAATCCTCCTGCACCCAACTTTATTCCTCCAAAATATCTAATAACTATAGCTAATATATAATTTAAATTGTTATGTTTTAAAACATTTAAAATAGGAAGACCTGCAGTACCACTAGGTTCACCATCATCAACACATTTTTCTATACTATTTAAAATATAAGCATAACAAATATGAGTTGAATCTTTATATTCACTTTTTAAATCATTAATTATTCCATTAACTTCTTTAATACTATTAATTTTATATAATTTAGTTATAAATTTTGATTTTTTAATTATAATAGTATTATCAATATTTTTATTAATAGAGTACATCAAATCACCAATAATATTATAATAAATTTTAAAAATAATATCAAATATTAAAAATTGCTATTGACAAAATAGTTAAACTAATCTATAATTAAATACGTAACCGCGTTTGAGTGGGAGAAGTAATAATAAATACTGATTAGAGCGAGTTAGGTATGGTGCAAGCTAACAATTAAGTCTATTATGAATAACACCCATTAGCAGCTAAATTGAAAAATTTATAGTAAGTTTAGACGGTAGTAACCCGTTATCGATTACACAATTTTAATTGAAATTGGTTGAGTGGTCTTTTATAAGACAAGAATGGGTGGCACCGCGGGGTTTAAGACTCGTCCCATTAAGGACGGTGTAATATACAATGTGCTCAATTAGCTCAGTTGGTAGAGCATTCGGCTGTTAACCGACAGGTCGTAGGTCCGAGTCCTACATTGAGCGCCATTTTATATGCCTGATTAGCTCAGCTGGTAGAGCATTCGGCTGTTAACCGACAGGTCGTAGGTCCGAGTCCTACATCAGGCGCCATTTTTTAAGTAATTACAAGTCCTTATGGATTTGTTTTTTTATACAAGGAGAGTGAAAATATGAGTAAATTTACCAAAGAATTAGTAGATGATTATGCAGACAAATTATTAATTGGTTTAACAGCCGATGAGAACCAAATGGTATTAGATGAATTTGAAATAATTGATGCAGACATTGATATCATCAACAATATTTCAAATATCAAAGATGTAGAACCAATGACTCATTGCCTAGATGATTTTGTATATGAGTTAAGAGATGATGTTGTAGAAGAATCAATCCCAATTGATGAATTACTACAAAACTGTGATGATGTATCAGGTGATGAAATTAGAGTTCCAAAGGTGGTGGGATAATGAAATATATGAACTTAAGTATTGAAGAATTACATGAGCTATTAATTAGTGGCAAAGTAACTAGCGATGAATTAGTTAAAGAAGCATTAGAACTTTCTCATCAAGTACAAGAAAAATGTAATGCCTTTGTAACTATTTTAGATGACGCCAAGGGAACAGAAGTAAATGATAATTTACTTTCAGGTATCCCATATGGTATTAAAGATAACTATAGTACTAAAGGTATACTAAGTACTGGATCAAGTAATACTTTGAAAGATTATATTCCATTCTTTACTGCAACTGCTATAGAAAATCTAGAAAAATCTGGAGCAGTAGCAGTTAACAAAACAGTATTAGATGAATTTGGAATGGGTGGAACTGGTACCACAGGACATACTGGAGTAGTAAAAAATCCATGGGACACTACTAGAATGTGTGCAGGATCATCTGCTGGTAGTGCGGCTGCAGTAGCAGCAGGAGTATATCCATATGCAACTGGATCAGATACAGGAGATTCAATCAGAAAACCAGCTGCATATTGTGGAATAGTAGGATATAAACCAACATATGGAATGATATCACGTTATGGATTATTTGCTTTTGCAAGTAGTTTAGATCACTGTGGAGTACTTACTCGTAGTGTAAAAGATGCTGCCATTGTTGTAGATAATATGAAAGGCATTGATAAAAATGATATGACTAGTTGGGATTCAAGTAAAATAAATTTAACTAAATCATTAACTGGTGATGTAAAAGGAAAGAAACTATGTTATATTAAAGAAATTTGCGATGAATCAATGTATCCAAATGCTTCTAAAGAATTAAAAGAACACTTAAAGAATTATCGAGGCGTACTTGATAAATGTAAAGAACTAGGTATGATTGTAGATGAAGTATCTGTAGATTTAACCCTTTTAAAAGCTTTAGCTAGTGTATATGTAGTTATATCATGTGCTGAAGCAACATCAAATATGTCAAATTTAACAGGTATTGTATTTGGACCACGTGCTGAAGGAGATAATTATTATGATATGATGAAAAATTATCGTACCAAAGGATTTTCTCCTTTAATCAAAAGAAGATTTGTAATAGGTTCATACGTATTACAAGCTGAAAACAAAGATAGATATTTCCACAATGCTCAAAGAGTAAGAAGATTATTAGTAGATACTTGGAAAAAACTATTTAAAGATTATGATGCGGTAATCCTTCCTGTTGGATCAGGACCAGCTAAACACTTAGATGGTTCCAAAGATATTCTAGATAAAGATACTCAAATACTTGAAGAGCACTTACAAATTGGTAACTTTGGAGGATTTCCATCAATTACCATTCCAGATGGATTTATAAATGGACTTCCAGTAGGTGTAAATATAACTGGTAATTGTTATGATGATGAAAATGTATTAAATATAGCTTATGCATTAGAATCATCAATGAATTATAAAGGTCAAATTGCAAAGGAGGTAAGTCATGAGTAAATATATTACAATGATAGGACTTGAGATGCACTGTGAAATCAGTGAAACAAAATCAAAAGTATTTTCAAGTGCTGAAAACTCATATAAAAGTACTCCAAATGTTAATGTTAGACCAATTGATATGGGATTTCCAGGAACACTTCCAGTAGTAAATAAAGAAGCAGTAAGAATGGCTTTAATGACTAGTATGATGCTAGGATGTTCTCAACCAGAATATATGTATTTTGAAAGAAAAAATTACTATTACCCAGATATGCCTAAAAACTTCCAAATTACTCAAGAAACTAAACCAATCCCAGTAGGTATTTATGGTAAATTAGAATATGAATGTAATGGAGAAATGAAATCAGTTAGAATAAATAACATCCATCTAGAAGAAGATGCTGCTAGTCAAGATCATTATAGTACATATTCGACAATTGATTATAACCGTGCTTGTGTTCCTTTACTAGAACTTGTTACAGAACCAGATTTTAGATCAGCTGATGAAGCAGTAGCTTTCCTAGAAACAATGCGCTCAATTTATCAATATGCAGGAATTAGCGAAGCAGATAGTAAAAAGGGACAAATTAGATGTGATGTTAATGTTTCAATTATGGATGCTGATAAAGATCCATCTGACCCTAAAAATTGGGGAACAAAAGTAGAAATGAAAAATGTTAACTCCTTTAGTGGTGTTAGAGATGCAATCAACTATGAGATTAAAAGACAAACAGAATTAAAAGAAGATGGAACATATGATGAAATGGAACAACAAACTCGCCGTTGGGATGAGGAAACAATGTCTACTATTTACATGAGAGCAAAAGTAGATGCCATTGATTACAGATATTTTGTTGAGCCTAATATACCAAAATATAAACTTTCTAAAGAATGGTTAGAAGAAATTAGAAAATCTATACCAAGACTAGCTATGGAAAGAAAACAAGAATATATTGATAAATATGGATTAAGTAATTATGATGCTACTATTTTAGTAAAGGAAAAAGCAGTATCAGATTTTTATGAAGAAACAATTAAATTAGGAAGTGATCCTAAAATTGCATCTAACTGGGTAACAAGTGTAATATTAGGACATATGAATAAAAATGATTTAAAAATTAGTGATTTATATATTACTCCAACAATGTTAAATGATTTAATTAAAATGGTTAATGATGGTAAAATATCTTCAAAACAAAGTAAAGAAATATTCTATAAAGTCTTATCTGATAAAAAAGAACCAAAAGTATTAGTAGAAGAATTAGGTATGAAACAAATTGGTGATGATAATACTATTAGAGAACTAGTATGTAAAGTACTTGACGAACACTTAGATTTAATTGAAGAACATAGAAAAGGTAGAAATGTCTTTGACTATTTTGTAGGTCAAGTTATGAAAGCAACTCGTGGTCAAGCAAATCCAAGTTTAACTGCTCAAATAATTAGAGAAGAAATTGAAAAAAGATAATTAAAGATATATTGGAGGTTTTGTAATGAATAAACCATTAAATATGAAAAAATAGATTTAAGAAAGATAATTATTGCTCCACTTTATAAAAAAACTTTTCAAAATCAAAACTATATAGGCGTCTTTGTAGATACAGAATTAGAATATAAATATGCAAATGAATGGATAGCAATTTATTCAGAAAAAGACTATACAGAAAATATTTTTTACAATCTATTAGATAATTTAAATATAATTAGAGACTTTGAAGATGAAATATTAGAAGATGATTATTTAGTTAATCTAAAATTATCCAAGCCTTTAACTTATTTTCTGCACGCATCAAAATATAAATATGATATTAAGTATTTAAAATTTAAAGACTTATTATATCTTATTGAACCAATAATAAAGTCATTAGAGTATTCTTATGAAAAAGATAAAAAAATATATGAAGATATGCAATATGATTCAAGTAGATTAATAACCGCTCCTATTTATGTTAAAAACAAGAAATTAGATAATCATTTATTAGAAGAACATGAATATTTCGCTATTGATACAGTTCATGGCGTTCCGGTTTCATATGGGTTTATTAATAAAGATATACCTTATATTTTAAAAAATGAAATAATAAAAAAAGAAAATAATAAATCTTTAGTAAGAAGATTATTAAAAAAATAGAAAGGATGATGTTTATGAGTAAATATCGTGATTTATACTGTGGTAAAGTAACAGAAAATGATATTGATAAAGAAATAAAACTTGCCGGTTGGGTAGCAAACATTCGTGACCATGGTGGCGTAATATTTGTTGATCTTCGTGACGAAACAGGAGTTATTCAATTAGTAAGTAACGATGATCATATCTTTGATGGATTAACTAAAGAATCATCAGTAACAGTAAAAGGAATAGTTAGAAAAAGAAATGAAGATGACTATAACGAAAAAATTGAAACTGGAACAATCGAAGTATTAATAGATAGTATTGAAGTACTAGGTAAAGCACCAAATGAACTTCCATTTGAAGTAAAAACTAGTACTAATGTAAATGAAGAAACAAGGCTTAAATATCGTTATCTAGATTTACGTAATGATAAAGTACACAGTAATATTAAACTTCGTAGTGAAGTATTAAAATTCATAAGAAATAAAATGGATTCATTAGGATTTACCGAAGTACAAACTCCAATTATAACAGCTTCATCTCCAGAAGGAGCAAGAGACTTCCTAATACCATCAAGAAAATTTAAAGGAAAATTCTATGCCTTACCACAAGCCCCACAAGTATTTAAAGAATTACTAATGGTAGCTAACTTTGATAAATACTATCAAATAGCTCCATGTTTTAGAGACGAAGATTCTCGAGCTGACAGAACATTAGAATTTTATCAATTAGACTTTGAAATGGCATTTGTAGAAGAAGAAGATGTATATAAAATCGGAGAAGATATATTCCATTCAATATTTACTAAATTTAGTAATAAAAAAGTATCAGATAAACCATTTAGAAGAATATCATATAAAGAATCAATGTTAAAATATGGAACAGATAAACCAGATTTAAGAAATCCATTAGAAATAATAGATATTAGTGAAATATTTACTGAATCAGAATTTAGACCATTTAGAGGAGTAACAGTAAGGGCAATTAAAGTAGATGATATAGCAACAAAATCAAATTCATGGTTTAATGAATTAGTTGATTATGCTAAAACTATAGGTATGCCAGGAATTGGATATATAAGTGTTATGGATGATATGTCATTCAAAGGCCCAATTGATAAATTTTTAACAGAAGAAGATAAGAAAAACTTAATAGAAAAAGCTGATTTAAAGAAAAATAGTGTTTTATTTTTCATAGCTGATCGAAGTGAAAAATTAGCTGCTAAAAACGCTGGAATGATTAGAACAGAATTAGGAAGAAAATTAGAATTAATTGATAATAATAAATTTGAATTATGCATAATTAATGACTTCCCAATGTTTGAATATGATGAAGAAAACAGAAAATATGAATTCTGTCATAACCCATTTAGTCTTCCACACGGTGGTATAAAAGATTATGAAGATAAGAAAATTGATGATATCTTAGCTTACCAATATGACTTTGTATGTAATGGATATGAAATGTCAAGTGGTGCAGTTAGAAATACTGATCTTGATTCGTTAATAAAAGGATTTGAAGTAGTTGGATACAAAAAAGAAGAAGTAGAAGATAGATTCAAATCATTATTTAATGGATTTAAATATGGAGTACCACCACATGCAGGAATGGCACCTGGTATCGATAGAATTATTATGCTTCTTAAAGACGAACCAAACTTAAGAGAAGTACAAGCGTTCCCAATAAGTGCATCTGGAGAAGACAAAATGATGGGATGCCCTAGTGAAATAGATGAGCAACAATTAAGAGAAGTACATATTAAAGTAAGATAATATGTACTTTTTTTGTCAAAAATTGTAAACCATATATATTTTAATTATCATTTTATTTTCAAAATAAAAATAAAATGATAAAATAAAAATGGAGGAATAAATATGAAAAAAATTATACTTTTAATGACTATATCATTACTACTAGTGACAGGTTGTAATAAAAGCCAAAATAATCAAGCAACAAAAACAATTGATAATGAAAAAATAACAAAAATTGATGAAAGTAAAGATTGGGTGTATGATGCAAAATATGAAGCAACTACTAGTTCATCATCATATACAACAGCAAATAATGAAATAAAAAATATTTCAGATTTAAAAGTACCTTTTATCAATATAAATACTGAACCAGCTAAATTTGCAAACGAAGATATTAGAATAATATATGATGCAGCCGTAGATGAATTCAATGAAGGATTAGAAAACAAAATAACATTTGCAGAATTAAATTATAAATCTAATGTAACTGATGAATATGTCAGTGTTATAATGAGTTTTGGAGTAGGAGGAACAGATGTAATAAATCCGAAATACTATTCGTATAATATTAGTCTAAAAGATGGAAATAATATATCATTTCAAGATGCATATAAAATAGTAGGTATTCAAGATTCTGAAATAAATAATAAAGTAGAAGAAAAAATAAAAGATTATTTAATTAATGAACTAAATGTTAAAGTAGTTGATGATTATCAAAACTACATCGATGAAAGTATTAATAATTATCATGAATCAATAAATAACAACGGTATAGTATTCTATTTAAATGAAAATAAAGAATTAGAAATTATGGTTCAAATGAGCGTTCCTGCTGGTAGTGGGAATATAAATTCATTAATTAGTATTAAATAAGTTATCCAAATGATAACTTTTTTCTTGACATGTAATAATTTAGATGCTATGATATGGAAGCTGTTTGGAGGAAATATGGAAGATAATAAATTATTATATCAAATAGATGAATTAATTGAATTATTTGATGATTGGTCTTGTCGCGCACAAGAAAGAAAAATAGATATTAAAAGAAAAATTAATAATCTAAATGAACAAAAGCAAGAACAAAATAAAACAATTAGACAATACAAATTAGAAAAATTATTGAATAAAATAAATTTAAAATTTAAAGGTAGTAGTATTATTAAATTATCAAGAAAATATGCAATAAGTAAAACAGATAAAAAAATTAAGCCTACAAATATAGAAATACAAAATAACAATGAATACTTTGGTTCAATTTGTGATATTAATAAAGAAATTGAAAATATAAAAAAACAAATACTAGAACTAGAGAAAATAATAAATATTAAAACAGAAGAAAGAAATGCTACACTAAAAAAATTATCATTTTATAAACATCGACTACTAGTAATTAATAAATACATTGATCTACTTTTTAGTAGAATGCAAAAATTAAGCAGTAGTTCAAGAATAATAGAAGAAGAAATAGAAAAAGTTAAAAATATAAAATAAAAAGTATAAATATCTTTTTATTTTTTTTAAAATTTAGTATAATATTTCTTGGTGATACACATGAAGGGTATTAGTAAAAAAGTTGTAGAAGCTATATCAAAGCAAAAAAAAGAACCAACTTGGATGAAAGAGTTTCGACTAAAATCATATGAAGCGTTTGAAAGTATTCCTAATCCAAATTTTGGACCAGTTATAAATATAGATTATGATGACATTACATATTATAAAAAAGTAGGAGAAAAAGTAGAAGATAATTGGGATAATGTACCTAAAGATGCTAGAGAAACATTTTGTTCTCTAGGACTTATGGATGCCGAAAAAAAATACTTAGGAGGTATTGGCGCTCAATATGAAAGTGAAGTAGTATATCACAACATGTTAGAAGAATTAGTTAATAAAAATGTAATATTTTGTGATACAGATACAGCACTTAAAAAATATCCTAAATTATTTAAAAAATATTTTAATCAATTAGTAAAATATGACGAAAACAAATTTACTGCTTTAAACGGTGCAGTATGGAGTGGAGGAACGTTTATCTATATACCACCTCATACAATACTTGATAGACCACTTCAAAGTTATTTTCGTATAAATAGTAAAAATATGGGGCAATTTGAAAGAACATTAATCATTGTTGATGAAGATTCTAATTTGCACTATATGGAAGGATGTACAGCTCCTACATATACAACAGATTCACTTCATGCGGCAGTAGTAGAAATATTTGTTGGAAAAAATTCAACTGTTAGATATACAACTATTCAAAATTGGGCTAGTAATATTTATAATTTAGTTACTAAAAGAGCTATAGTAGAAGAAAATGGTACCATGGAATGGATCGATGGAAATATTGGTTCAAAAACTAATATGAAATATCCATCATGTATTTTAAAAGGAGAAGGTGCTACCGGTAAATGTATCTCAATTGCCGTTGCTAAAGATAATCAAATCCAAGATGCTGGTGCTAAAATGATTCATTTAGCTCCTAATACCAAAAGTGATATCATTAGTAAATCAATAGCTGCTGATGGTGGAGAAGCAACATATAGAGGAACAGTACATATAACCGATAAAGCTACAAATTCTATAAGTAATGTAAAATGTGATACCATTTTAATAGATAATAATTCTAAAAGTGATACAATACCTAAAAATATAGTTTCTAATAATACATCTATATTAAATCATGAAGCAACAGTATCTAAAATAAGTAAAGAAAAACTATTCTATTTAATGAGCAGAGGAATATCAGAAGAAAGAGCCAAGGAATTAATAATTATGGGTTTTATTGAAAGATTTAGAGAAGAATTACCAATGGAATATGCAGTAGAATTAAATGCCTTATTAAAAAAATATTTTTAAAAAAAAATAAATTTGTACGCTTTTTAAAAAATGATCTAACAATTTAGATCTTTTTTTAATAATTGCTATAGCAGAAATTCGTCAAAAACGTAAAAAATGCTTTCCAAAATTGAAAAAACGACATTTTTCTTATTAAAATAAGTATGTTAATATTATACCTCGAAAGGAGGTGTAATATGCTTAATCAAGTAGTACTTGTTGGTAGAATAGTACAAGAACCAGAACTAAAAAGAACAGATAGTGGTAAAACAGTTACTAATTTAACTATTGCTGTATCTCGTCCATACAAAAATCTAGATGGCGAATATGATACAGATTTTATTCCATGCATACTTTGGATGGGAATAGCTGAAAACACCGTAGAATACTGTAAAAAAGGAGATTTAGTAGGTATACGTGGACGTATACAAACAAGAATAGCTGAAGTAGATGAAGATACTAAAAAACAATATGTTGAAGTAGTAGTTGATAAAGTAACATTTTTAGCTAGTAAAAGAAAAGAAGAAGAATAATCTATTTTTTCTTCTTTTCTTATGTTATAATCTAATAAGAGGCGATAGTATGGAAAATATAAAAATAAATAATATATATTGTAAAAAGTCATTTGTTAAAGATATGAATAGTATTGTTATATATTGTCATGGTTACGGAGAGAACAAAGATAGAATTAATCAGCATGCAGATACTTTAAACGAACATAATATAGGTATAATATCATTTGATTTTCCAACACATGGAGAAGATAAAACTAAATATGAAGATTTTACCATAGAATTAGGATTACAATATATAAATGAAGTAGTAAATTATATAAATAATAATTATCCTAATATGCCAATATCATTTATGGGAGCTAGTTTTGGTGGATATATGGTATTAAACTATATAAATAAAACTAAAACTAAATATCATAAAATATTTCTTAAATATCCAGCTTTTAACTTTTATGAATGCATTAAAAGAAAATTATACATAGAAGATTCATATTTTGATACACATGATTATTTTGAATTACCTTCAGGATATAGAATATATAAAAAATCATATTTTAGTGCTAAAGAAAATGATATTATAAATAATTTTAATAAATATGATAATAATATATACATAATACATGGTGATAAAGATAAAACAGTCTTATTAGAAGATGTACAAAAATTCTGTAATAAAAATAATATAACATTAAAAATATTTATTAATGCCGAACATGGTATGAAAGAATATCTTAACCAAGTAAATGACGAACTAATTAAATGTTAGTGTAGAATAAGTGTGGAGTTTTTCCACTAAAAAATAGCTTTATTAATGATTTAATTTTAATATATTAGAAACGGATAGTCAATATCTGTT